>DATEPK010000169.1:0-3372 GCA_035273245.1 Thermoleophilaceae bacterium | reverse complement strand
TGTTCGTCTACCTGCCGACTACTTTGTTGAAGGTCCCTCCATGCGACGTCTAGCCCTTCCGTTCATCCTCGCTGTCCTGCTCGCCGCGCCTCAGGTGGCGGGCGCCGCCGTGCGCCAGATCATCCGCGGCGCCGGCTTCGGCCACGGCATCGGCATGAGCCAGTACGGCGCCTACGGCTTCGCGAAGCACGGCTACAGCTACCAGCAGATCCTCGCGCACTACTACCGGGGCACCGATCTCTCCAAGGCCGGGCAGTCCGACATCCGCGTTCTGCTTCAGACCGGCAGCCGCACCGCGTCGTTCACCGGCGCGACCGACGGGGGTGGGCACAAGCTCAACCCCTCGAAGACCTACCGCGTGAAGCTGCAGGGCCTTAGCGGCGAGATCCTCTACGCGCCGAACGGCAAGCAGCTCGGTCACTACAACACCCCGCTCGACATCACGAGTTCCGCAATGCCGCTGCGCCTGAACGGGCGCGCCATCAACGGGGTTAGTGCAGGGCACTACCACGGCGCGCTTGAGTTCCGGCCGAGCCCGTTCAGCGGCCTCGCCGTCGTGAACGTGGTGGGCCTCGACGACTACGTGCAGGGCGTGGTGCCGGGCGAGATGCCGTCGTCATGGGCGCCCGCGGCACTCGAGGCGCAGGCCGTGGCCGCGCGCAGCTACGCGCTCGCCACCGACGCCGGCGGGCCCGTGTTCGACCAGTATCCGGACACCCGCTCGCAGGTCTACAAGGGCGCGGACGGCGAGGCGGCCAGCACCAACGCAGCCGTGAAGGCCACCGCCGGCGAGGTGCTCCGATACAACGGCGAGATCGCCGCCACCTACTTCTTCTCCACCTCCGGCGGCCACACCGAGGACGTACAGAACGTCTTCTACGGGGCCAAGCCCGAGCCGTATCTCACCGGCGTGAGCGACCCGTACGACAACATCTCGCCGATGCACCGCTGGCAGATCCGCATGAGCACCGCTCAGCTCCAGCGCCGGCTCGGCTCGTGGGTGCACGGCAAGCTGCGCGGGATCAAGGTGCTCAAGCGCGGGGTGTCGCCGCGGATCGTCTGGGCGGCGGTCGTGGGCACGCGCGGGAGCAAGACCGTGCGGGGCGCCGACCTCAAGTCGCGGCTCGGCCTCGACGACACGTGGGCCTCGTTCAACCGCTTCTCCACCAAGCAGAAGCCGAAGGTCCCGCCTGTGCCGCCCACGCCGGGCGGCGGCGTGAAGGCGAACAGCAGCAAGCTCGCCGAGCCCAACTTCTTCGCCAAGCCCAGGGCCGGGAAGGCCGGCAAGCCCGGCAAGCCGGCGCGCCTCTACGGCTCGCTCTGGCCAGCCCCCAAGCACGCGCTCGCCAAGGTCCAGAAGAAGGGCCGCGACGGCCGCTGGCACACCGTCGGCCGCACCCGCCTCAGCAAGCGAGGCTGGTACAACGTCGCGGTGAAGGGCGCGGGTCTCTTCCGGATCGCCGTGGGCCCACTCGACGGCCCGGCAGTAAAAGTCAACTAGGCACTAGGCACTAGGGACTGAACTTCACGGTGATCACGTCGCCGTCCTGCATCCTGTAGTCCCGCCCCTCGAGCCGCAGCGTTCCTCTTTCACGCGCCCCGGCGTAGCCGCCGGCATCCACGAGCTCGTTCCACGGCACCACCTCGGCGCGCACGAAGCCGCGCTGGATGTCCGAATGGATCTCGCCCGCGGCGCCCCACGCGGTGGTGCCACGCTCGATCGCGTGGGCACGCGCCTCCTTGGCCTCGCCCGCGGTGAAGAACTGGATCAGGTCGAGCAGCGCGAACGCCTCGTGCACCACGAGGTCGAGGCCGGATTCGGGCACGCCGAGGTCCTCGCGCATGGCCGACGCCTCCTCGTCGTCGAGCTCGGACAGCTCGGCCTCGATGCGGGCGCTCACGGCGACGGCGCGGGCACCCGCACGCTCCGCGAACTGCGCGATCTCAGGCGGCACCTCGGTCTCGCCCTCGCCCACGTTCGCCAGGTACAGCACGGGCTTTGCCGTGAGCGGCTGAAGGTTGCGCATCGCGTCGGGCGCGTCCGCGGGCGGTGGCACCGTGCGGGCGGGTCGGCCCTCGCGCAGCGCCTCGATCACCTGGCCGAGCCACGCGTTCTCCGCCACCGCCGCGCGCTCACCGGACTTCGCCTGGCGCGCCACGCGCTCGATCCGCCGCTCGGCCTGTTCGAGGTCCGCGTAGAGCAGCTCGGTCTCGATTGTCTCGACGTCTGAGGCGGGGTCGACGCGGCCCTCGGGGTGAACCACGTTCGGATCCTCGTGGGCGCGCACCACGTGCACGATCGCGTCGGTCTCGCGGATGTTCGCCAGGAACTGGTTGCCCAGGCCCTCGCCCTGGTGCGCGCCGCGGACGAGCCCCGCGATGTCGTGGAAGGCGATCGTCTCGTAGGTGATCGGCGCCGAGCCGAGCGTCGCGGCAACGGAGTCGAGCCGCTGGTCGCGCACCGGCACGACCGCCACGTTCGGCTCCACGGTGGTGAACGGGTAGTTCGCAGCCTCGGCGCCGGCCTTGGTGAGTGCGTTGAAGAGCGAAGACTTGCCCGCGTTCGGCAACCCGACGATGCCGATTCTCATGAGGCGAGCTCCCCGACCGACGCACCGAGCGCGGCGCCGGCGACGATGTCAGACGGGTAATGCAGCCCCAGGTAGAGGCGCGACAAGACGAGCCCGACCGCCGTGGCGTAGAGCGGCGCAGCGGGCAGCACGGGGGAGAGCATGCGCGCGCCGGCGAACGAAGTGGCCGCGTGCGCCGAGGGGTACGACAATCCGGAGAGCGTGCCCGCCAGGGGCGGCAGTCCCTCGAGCCGGGGCCGGTGCCTCCGCACGGCCACCTTGATCAGCTGGTTGCACGCATAGGTGCCGAAGATCGTCTTGGCAGCGCGCTTGTAAACGGAACGGTTGTTCTCGTCGAAAACGGCTCCGCCGGCGCACAGCGCGAGCCAGAGCATCGCCTGCTCGCCCAGGCGCGAGAAGGCCGCAACCGCCCGTTCGCGCGCGGGCGTGTGACCGCGCGTGCGGAAGGCGCGCAGAACCGCCACGTCGAGCTCGCCGAGCACGGGCCCAGCCGTGGTTCTAGAACCCGACCTTGTGCTTCTCGGTGTCGAGACGCACGTACACGACCTGCGCGAGGTGGAGCGACAGCTCCGAGTCCTCGGTCTTCAGCTCGTGCCAGCCGGCATCGGCACCCGCGCCCTGGAGCGCCTTGCGCAGGTCCTCGTACGCGGACTCCAGCATCCGCACGGAGAGCACCTGCCCGCCGGAGAAACCGATGTCCACTCGCGTGGCCTTGGATGTGTTGTTCTCGTCTGCCATCAGTGCGCGGGCTCCACGAGCTCGGTGAGTACCCCGCCGGTGG
>DATEPK010000168.1:0-14419 GCA_035273245.1 Thermoleophilaceae bacterium | reverse complement strand
GCCGCCGAGGGCTGGCCGGTGGGCGTGAACTACCGCACCGACGAGGAGGGCGCCGCGAGCGTGGTCTCCGAGATCGAGACCGCCGGTGGGCAGGCGCTCAGCGTGGGCGGCGACGTGGCCGATCCGGACGCCGTCGAATCGATCTTCGCGAAACTCGAGCAGCGCTTCGGACCGGTGCTCGTACTCGTGAACAACGCGGGCGTGCGCGCGGACGGCCTCTCGATGCAGCTCGACGACGACGAGTGGGAGCACGTGCTCGCCACCAACCTGTCCGGCGCTTTCCGCACCACCCGGCGCGCGATGAAGGGCATGATGCGCGCGCGCCACGGCCGCGTGATCAACATCGCCTCCGTGGTCGGCGGCGTGCGCGGCAACGCCGGGCAGGCGAACTACGCGGCGTCGAAGGCGGGCCTCGTGGGCTTCACGCGCACGGTCGCCGCCGAGGTGGCGCGCCGCGGCGTGACCGTGAACGCCGTGGCGCCCGGGCTCGTGGAGACCGAGCTCACCGAGGGCATCGACCAGCAGCGCTTCCTCGACGCCGTGCCCGCCCGCCGCGCCGGAACCCCCGCGGAGATAGCCGCCTGCGTTCGCTTCCTCGCAAGCGACGAAGCGAGCTACGTGAACGGAACAACCCTGACAGTCGACGGCGGCCTGACCGCCTGACACCCGACACCCAAGGAGAACCAATGCCAGAGACAGCAACACAGCAAACAGTCGAGACCACGATTGTCGAAGCCATCAGCAAACTCGGCCCCGAGCCCGAGGACGTCACCCGCGACGCCACCTTCGAGTCGCTCGACATCGATTCGCTCGACCTGGTCGAGGTCGCCCAGGTGGTGGAGGAGGAGTTCGGCGTGGTCCTCAAGGGCGAGGACATGGAGAAGCTGAACACCGTCGGCGACGCGATCGACCTGGTGGTGGCCCGCGCATCATGAGTCGCCGGGTCGTCATCACCGGCGTGGGCGCCGTGTCGCCGCTCGGCAACGGCGCCGCCACGCTGCACGAACGCTGGAAGGCGGGCGAGTGCGGCATCGAGTCCGGCGTGGGCGCGTGCAACGAGTTCGAGCCCGCCGAGGTGCTGACGAAGAAGGAGCTGCGGCGCACGGACCGCTTCGCGCAGCTCGCGATCGCCGCCTGCCATGAGGCACTCGAGCAGGCCGGCTGGTCGGACGGCGACGAGCTGCCGATCGAGGCCGAGCGCGTGGGCTGCGTGATCGGCACGGGTATCGGCGGCATCGCCACCATCGAGACCCAGCACGACGTGCTGAAGGAGTCCGGGCCCGGCCGGGTGTCGCCGCTCGGCATTCCGCTGATGATGGGCAACGCCGGCGCCGCCAACCTGGCGCTCCGCTACGGCTTCAAGGGCCACGCGTTCAGCACCGTGTCCGCCTGCGCGGCGGGTGCCGACGCCATCGGCACGGCGCTCCGCATGATCCGCGCGGGCGACGCCGACGCCGTGGTCACCGGCGGAGCCGAGGCCGGCATCACGCCGCTCGCCTACGCCTGCTTCGGCGCGATGGGCGCGCTGTCAGAGTCCGGCATCTCGCGCCCCTTCGACGCGCGTCGCGACGGCTTCGTGATGGGCGAGGGCGCCGCCGTGCTCGTGCTCGAGGCCGCCGATGCCGCAGAGGCCCGCGGCGCCACCGTGCTGGGCGAGCTGCTCGGCTACGGCGCGAGCGCCGACGCCTTCCACCTCACTGCCCCCGAACCAGGCGGCGGCGGTGCCGCGCGCGCGATCAGGCGTGCACTCGAGGACGCGGACCTCACCGCGTCCGACCTGCACTACGTGAATGCGCACGGCACCTCCACGCCGCTCAACGACCGCTCCGAAACCGACGCTCTGAAGGCCGCCCTCGGCGAGGACATTGCGAAGAGCCTCCCGGTGTCTTCAACCAAGTCCGCCGTGGGCCACCTGCTGGGCGCCGCCGGTGCCGTGGAGGCGGTGGCCACGCTGCTCGCGCTGCGCGAGCGGATCGCGCCGCCGACACTGGGCTACGAGGTGCCGGACGAGGGCCTCGATCTCGACTACGTCCCCGACGGACCGCGGCCGCTCAGCGCGAACGGTCGCGCCGTGGCCATCTCGAACTCGTTCGGGTTCGGCGGACACAACGCGGTGCTCTGCATAGCGGCATGACGATCGCACCTCACCCATCCCACCTGCGGGTGGCGGACCCGCCGGGACTCACCGCGCTCGACCGGCTCGAGCTTCTCTGCGACCCCGGCACGGTGCGCACGATCCGCAGCGCGGTGGCCTCGCGCGCGATGGGCGCCAAGGCACGCCCCGGCGACGGCGTGGTGGGCGGCTCGGGCCTCGTGGACGGCCGCCCCGTGTACGTGTACGCGCAGGACGCGAGCTTCGCCGGCGGGTCGCTCGGCGCGGCGCACGCGGACACAATCGTGCGCGTGCTCCAGCTGGCGCGCGAGGCGCGCGTGCCCGTGGTGGGCTTCATCGAGTCGGGCGGCGCGCGCATGCAGGAGGGCACCGCCGCGCTCGCCGGCTACGGCCGCATCTTCCGCGAGCACGTGCTGGCTTCCGGCCTGATCCCGCAGATCTCCGTGATCTGCGGCACCTCCGCGGGCGGCGGCTGCTACGCCCCGGCGCTCACCGACTTCGTGCTGATGACACGCGAGGCGAAGATGTTCCTCACCGGCCCCGGCGTCGTGGCCGAGGCGATGGGGGAGAACGTGACCGCCGAGGAGCTCGGCGGGCCGGCCGTGCACGAGCGCAACGGCGTCTGCCAGCTGGTGACCGAGGACGACGCCGAGGCGATCTACATCACGCGCGAGCTGCTCTCGTACCTGCCCCAGAACGCGCACGAGGCGGTCGGGCCGCAGCCCTTCGCCGCACACGCCAGCGGCGATCCGGGCCACTGCGTTCCGCGCGAGGCGCGCCGCGTGTACGACGTCCGCGACGTGATCCGCACGATCGCCGACAACGGGCGCCTGCTCGAGCTGTCGGAGCGCTGGGCGAAGAACATGGTCACGGGCTTCGCGCGCATCGAGGGCGACGCCGTGGGCGTGATCGCGAACCAGCCGAAGTTCCTCGGCGGCACGATCGACGCCGAGGCCGCCCAGAAGGCCGCGCGGTTCGTGCGCACGTGCAACTCATTCGGCCTGCCGCTTGTTGTGCTCGTGGACACGCCGGGCTTCCTGCCGGGCTCGAAGCAGGAGAGCGCCGGCGTGATCCGCCACGGCGCGAAGCTCTTGCACGCGTTCGCGGAGGCGACTGTGCCCAAGCTGAGCGTGGTGCTGCGCAAGGCCTTTGGCGGCGCCTACATCACGATGAACTCGCGGGATCTCGGCGCCGACTACGCGTTCGCCTGGCCGCAGGCGGAGATCGGCGTGATGGCCGCGCCGCAGGCGGTGGGGATCATCTCGCGGCGCGAGATCGCCGGCGCGACCGACCCCGCGGCCGCGCGCGCCGAGCTCGCTGACGAGTACGCCGAGCAGCACCTGGGCGCCGCCCTCGCCGCGCGCGAGGGCTTCATCGACGAGGTGATCGCGCCCGGCGAGACGCGCGACCGCCTGGCGTGGGCGATCGCATCGCTCCCGAAGCCGAGGACGAGGACCCTTGCAGGCAACATCCCGCTCTGAGTTCCGCCGCTACGTGGCCATCGGCGACAGCTTCACGGCCGGCGCGCCCGGCCTCGACGCCCGCTGGCCCGACGAGCTGGCGGCCGCGCTCGAGCCCGCCGAGTACCACAACCTCGGCGTGGCCGGCGCGACCACGCGGGAGGTGGCTGACGCGCAGCTCGGCCCCTGCGTCGAGCTCGAGCCCGACCTCGTGACGGTGGTGTGTGGAGTGAACGACGTGCTGCTCACCGTGCGGCCGGACATCGACGCGCACGCGGAGGCACTCGAGCGCATCTTCAGCACGATCCGCGAGCGCCTGCCGGACGCGACGATCGTCACCGTCACCACGCCACCGATCGCCGAGCACATCGGGCTGCGGCCGCGCTCGCGCCGTCGCGTGGAGCAGGGCATCCGGCAGCTCAACGGCATCAGCCGCAGGCTCTCGCGCCGATACGGCGTGCTCTGCCTCGAGTGGGGCGACCACCCGCTCGCGCGCAGGCGGGAGAACTTCGCGGCGGACGGCTTTCACCCGTCGCTCACCGGCATCCGCCGCGCGGCGCGCGCATGCGCCGAGGCGCTGACGGGACATCCGATACCGACCAAGGAGATGGCATGAGCTCACCGTTCTCGCTCGACTTCGACGCGCTGGAGGGCGGCGAGCGCTTCGTCACGCGCGGCCGCACCATCACCGAGGCCGACATCGTTCAGTTCGCCACCCTCACGGGCGACATGCACCCGCAGCACACCGACGCCTCGTGGTCCGCCGAGAGCCGCTTCGGCGAGCGCATCGCGCACGGCATGCTCGTGATGTCGTACGCGATCGGGCTCGTGCCGCTCGACCCGGAGCGCGTGGTGGCGCTGCGGCGGGTGTCGGACGTGGTGTTCAAACATCCCGTCTACATCGGGGACACGATCCACGTGGACGGCCGCATCGAGTCGCTCAAGCCGGTGGACGCCTCACACGGGCTGGTGGAGGCGCTCTGGAAGATCGTCACCCAGCGCGGCCGCACCGCCGCACGCGCGCGCGTGGAACTGCTGTGGCGCCGCTCGCCCGTCGCCGCCGAGCTCGCCTCGGAGCTCGTGATGCCGCTGTGATCCTCCAGGGCAAGCGCATACTCATCACAGGCGTGCTCTCCCGCGAGAGCATCGCGTTCGCAGTGGCCGAGCACGCGCAGAACGCCGGCGCGGAGGTGATCCTCACGAGCTTCGGCCGGGCGATGCGCCTGACGGAGCGAGCCGCGGGCCGGCTGCCGCGCACGCCGGACGTGCTCGAGCTCGACGTGAACGATCCCGAGCATCTCGACCGCCTGCAGGCCGACGTGGCGGACCGCTGGGACGGGCTCGACGGCGTGCTCCACGCGATCGCGTTCGCCCCCGAGGACGCGCTGGGCGGCCGCTTCATGACCACGCCGCCGGAAAGCGCGCTCACCGCGTTCCAGACGAGCGCGTACTCGTACAAGGCGCTCGCCGCCTCGCTGCTGCCGCTCTTCGACGGCGAGGGGAGCATCGTCGGGCTCGACTTCGACGCGAGCGTGGCCTGGCCCGTCTACGACTGGATGGGCGTGGCGAAGGCCGCGCTCGAGGCGGTGAACCGCTACCTGGCGCGCGACCTCGGCGCGCACGCCGTGCGAGTCAACCTCGTGTCGGCCGGGCCGCTCCAGACGCTGGCCGCGCGCGGGATCCCGGGCTTCGGGGACCTCGTGAACCTGTGGAAGGCGCAGGCGCCGCTCGGGTGGGACCCGGAGGACAGGGAACCGGTTGCCCGGACGGTGTGCTGGCTACTCAGCGACTGGGCGAAGGGCGTGACGGGCGAGATCGTCCACGTGGACGGCGGCTTCCATGCGATGGGAGCACCGATCGCAGGTCAGGAGGAGGCCAGCCGCTCCCTGAGGAACGGCAGCAGCGCTTCCCTGACGCCATCGGGATCGTCCTGATAGCACCAGTGGCCGCTCTCGGGCAGCTTCACCGTGTTCTTCACGTCGAAGTAGTCCGACTGAACGTCGGCGTACTTGCCGGGTAGGAACGGGTCCTTCATCCCCCAGATCACGAGGGCGGGCTTGTTCAGCGCCTTGATCGCCTTGCCCACCTCCTCCGCGGACTCGCCCGGATCGGGCGTCGCGCGGTAGAGCTTGAGCACGGTGCGGCGCGTGCCGCGGTCGTAGTTGTCGTACATCTGGTCGACGAACTCCGGCGGCAGCCCCTTCGGATTCGAGGCCTGCATGTTCTTCCGCCAGGCCGCGCGCGGGATGTAGAGCTGCAGCAGCTCACCCAGCACGGGCGTGCGCCAGCGGCGGGCGAGCGTGTGCCAGTGGTAGCCGGGCAGGATGCCGATGTTGATCAGCGTCACGCTCGCCCACGCGTCGGCGTGCTGAAGTCCCCAGAGCAGGCCGAACGGTCCGCCGAAGTCGTGCACCACGAGATGCACACGCGAGATGCCGAGCTGCTCGAGCGCGCCCTGGATGAAGCTCGCATAGCCGGTGACTGTGTAGTCGTAGTTCGCCGGCTTGCTCGCCTGGCCGAAGCCCGGCATGTCCACCGCCACGGCGCGGCCGAGTTCGCCGGCGGCGTCCACGAGCGCGTCCCAGTCCTGCGAGGAGCCGGGATTGCCGTGTACGAAGAAGACCGCCTCGGTGGCTTCCTCCGGCCCGGCTTCGATCACGGGCGAGGTGATCTCGCCGACGGTGATGCGGCGTGCGCGCGGCATGGCTAGCTCGCCACCGATGCTGTGCGGCGCAGGCCGAGCGGCGCGGCCCTGCGGCTCAGGTTCACGCGCACCGCGCGTGCCAGGGTCCGGGGGCTGAGCGCGCTCTGCGGGCTGATCCAGCGCTCGCCCATCAGTCCCATCCGGTGAGCGATCTCCTGGTCGCGAGCGGCGGCGCGGAAGATCAATTTCTCCCCGGGGTTGAAGCGGCGGCCCCTCGAGTACTCCGAGGTGAACTTCTCATGCGCGGCGAGACCCTTGCGGTGCCGCTTGCGGTAGCGCTCGAGGCCCGCGTCCACGTCCGCCGGCCCGCCATGCAGCGACGGTCCCACGGCCTCCGCCAGCCATTCGGCCGACTGGAAGGCCCAGCCGCAGCCCACGCCCCACAGCGGGTCCGCGGCCAGCGCCGCGTCGCCCACGAGCGCGAGGCCCGGCTGCGTGGTCTGCCGCACCGTGTTGGGCATCTCGAGCTTGCCGATCACCTTCGACACACGCTTATCCGGATCGAGCCGCGGGCCGTCCGGCAGCGTCTCGAACAGGCGTGCCATGCCCTGTTCCGGGTCGGGCTTGAACGAGGGGAGCTTGTCCTTGTGCGCGAACACCGCGAGGCAGACGAGCTCGCTGTCGGTCGGGAACGCGTAGGCCACGTCCGGGTCGAGCAGCCACATCTGCGCGCTGTCGCCCGTCACGAGCGGCGTGTCGCGGTAGTAGGCCATGTAGCCGAAGCGGTTGTGCGTCTTGAGCTTCGTGCGGACGCCGGCGAGCTTCGCCATCTCGGAATCGCGGCCGTCGGCGGCGACGACGAGCTTCGCGCTGATTTCGTGCTCGTCGCCGTTTCGCTCGCGCGTACGCACGCCGGTCACGCGCTCGCCGTCGCGCACCACCGCGTTCACGGTGTGACCGAGCAGCATCTGCACGCCGTCGGTGCTCGCCGCGAGGTCGCGCAGGATCGGGTCGAGCTTCTCGCGCCGGACGTTCCAGGGACGCCACTCGGACATCGGGGGCCGTGCCGACTCGCGGCCGAACGACACCCAGCCATAGCGCGTCCAGATGTTCGTGTCCGTCCGCCGGGCATGCGCTTCGGTGAGCGCCTGCTCGATGCCGAGACGCGCGATCGTCGGCGCCGAGCTCGCCTGGATGAAATGAGTGCACATGCGCTTGAACGCGGCAGGATCGCTATGACTCTCGATCAAAGCGACCTTCGCGCCCTGCCGCCCCAGGAAGGTTGCGGCGGTGCAGCCTGCGATGCTCGCACCCACTATCGCGACGTCGTAGTCCATGCGCCTCAAGTGACCACCGTAACGTTCTCGCCAAGTCGCTGCGTGAAATTGATCACAGCGGCCCTGCTCCTTGTGCTCGCCGTTGCTGGTTGTGGGTCGTCTGGGACGCCCACCAACGGCAGCAATGAGGTGGGGACGGAGCCGCTGGCGGTTGCTTCGCCTGACTTTCGGGACGGTGGGCTTATTCCGCGGCGGTTTACGTGTGATGGGGGTGGTGCGCGGCCATCGCTGTCGTGGGCAGGCGTGCCCTCTGATGCCGTGGAGGTTGCTGTGCTCGTCGGCGATCCGGATGCGCCCGGCGGGACGTTCGTTCATTGGGTGGTGTGGGGCCTTCCGCACACCTCGCGCGGCAGCGTGTCTTCAGCGCCGCTGCCGAAGGGCGCTGTGGAGGGCGCCAACAGCTCGGGCGGGAACGGCTGGACTCCGCCGTGTCCGCCGAAGGGCGACCAGCCTCATCACTACATCTTCGGCGTTTACGCGCTGCGCAAGCGCGTGGCGCTGAGCGCGGGCGAGTCGCCGGCGAAGGCTGTGCCCGCCATACGGGCGGTGGCGATCGCAACCGGATCGCTCACCGCCCGCTACGGCAGGTAGGTCAGGTCCTACGAGGGGGCGCCGGGCACGCCCTTGCCGATCACGTACTGGATCGTGAATCCGTAGAACTTCGTGTTGGCGTTCGTGTCGTCGATCGTCACGCGCAGCAGGTAGCGCGTGGTCGAGTTGTTCACCTGGAACCCGTTGTTGGCGAGGCCGAGCGTGTCCGTGCTGTTGCGGCCGTCGACCGAACGGAGGCCCGCCGGGTTGTTGAGCAGCTCCGTGGGCGACCCGCCGGTGAGGCCGACGCTCAGCACCTCGAACTTGAAGCCGCTCGTCGCGGCCGTGCCGTTCGTGGTGGTGTTGTTGCCCGCGCTGTCGGCGTAGCTCGCCTGCACCTTGATCACCTTGGCGCGGTTCGGGATCTGGATCGGAGCCTCGAACACGCCCTGCGTCTGGTCGACCGGGTCGATGGTCACCTTCTGCTTCTGCGTGGTCGGGTCCGGCGTGCCATCGGTCGTGCCGGTCGTGCCCGGCCGCTGCGGCTTGAGCTGAAGCGAGTGGTCGGTGGAGTTGACCGAGAACGCCGTGTCGCTGTCGGTGGGCCGGAACATCGAACCGACGAAGCCCTGGGTCTGCGGCGCGCGGAAGAAGCCCGCGTTCAGCCGCTCGGACACCTTCGAGTTACGGTGAAGCTGAGCGAGCACGGTGTGCAGGCTCGTGCTGGCGGCGGACGCGATGTTCGGCCCCCCGACGAGCGCGGACACGATGGCCGCCACTACGGCGGCGGTCGTGCCTGGCAGCAAGATGCGTCGAAAACGCACGTATGCCTCCTTGATTGTGGACGGAATCGACGCGGCTCGATAAGCGGCGCCTCATGAACGCAACACAGGTACCCGGAGGCGGTTGCGGGATATGTCAGGTGGGTGACGTCGTGCAGGCCGCGGAATTGCGGAATTGCGGAATGGCAGGGGCGAAATTCGGAGGCCGAGTGCTTAGTGGGGCATGCCGTCGAACTTCCAGCAGCTGATCGCTTACCAGCGATCGGTCGAGCTGGCGCACGAACTGCACACAGCCGTGGAGTACTGGCCACTACTCGACCGCAAGACCGTCGGCCCGCAGCTGATCAGATCCGCAACTTCTGTGGGGGCGAACATCGCGGAGGCGAGCGGACGCTGGCATGAACGAGATCGCCGGCAGTTCCTCCGCATCGCTCGCGGGTCCCTCCTCGAAACAGAACATTGGGTGACGTACAGCGAGCGACGCGGGCTGCTCGCGCACGGGACCTCGACCCGGGTGGATGAGGTAGCACGCCTTCTAAATGGCCTAATCCGCAAGCGTGCACCAATGGCTGGCAAGACCGCCCGCGTTCGCGATTCAGCAATTCCGCAATTCCGCAATCAGCAACTCAAGCCCTAGCGCTCGATGGGGAAGCCCATGCGTTCCCACGTGCCCACGCCGCCGTCCACCACGTGGATCACCTCGCCCGCGCCGTGCGCCTTCAGCAGGCTCGCCGCCACCGCGCTGCGCTGGCCGCTCGCGCAGATCACCGCCACCGGTTTTGACGGGTCGATCCTGTCGGGCATTCCATCGATGTCGTGGTAGGGCCGGTGCAGCGAGTCCGGGATGTGGCCCTCGTCCCATTCCGAGTCCTCGCGGACGTCGAGCACCTGAAGCGAGCCGTCCCGCTCGTGCAGCTCGCGCACGTCGATCCGTTCGATGCTCTCGGTCGGCCGCTTCTCCGCGCGCCACGAGGTCATCCCGCCGTGCAGGTAGCCGCCGAGGTTGCGCACGCCCACCGCCACGGCCAGCCGCGCCGCCAGCCGGCCGTCGTCGTCATCGCGGCCAACGAACACGATCTCCTGCTCGGGATCGGCGATCCACGCGAGCTTGGTGCCGAAGCCGGCGCGCAGCATCGTGTTTGAAACCGCTCCCGGAATGTGGGCATCGTCGAACTGAAGGTCGGTGCGGACGTCCACGATCAGCGCGCCCGCCTCGTGCCGCTGCTCGAGCTGCCGCGGTGTGAGCGGCATCAACTCCACGCCGTCGGTCACGAGCGGCCCGCGGTTCACCTCGACGATGTTCTTGAAGTTCGGCGGCTGCGGCGGGAGGCTGCCGGTCGCGCGCTGCACGAACGCGTCCTCGTCGGCCTCCTGAAGCAGCTCGTTGTTGCGCGACTCGTAGCCGATCGTGGAGGACACCTTCATGTCCATGCCGGGACCGCCGCAGAGCGAGCCGCCCAGGTGCCCGGGCCACACCTCGGTGTCGTGCGGCAGCGCGAGCAGCTTGTCGTGCAGGCTGTGGAAGATCGCGTGCGCGCCCTCGGTCTTGTCGACGGCGAGATCCGGCCGGGCGATGTCGCCCACGAACAGCGTGTCGCCCGTCAGGACGGCCCACGGCTCGTCGGAGCGCGCGGTGTCGATCAGCGCGAAGGCGGTGTGCTCCGGCCGGTGGCCCGGTGTGTGGATCGCGCGGATGCGCACGGATCCAAGCTCGATTTCCGTGCCGTCCTCGAACGGCTCGTGGTCGTACTCGGCCCCGGCGTCCTTGTGGATGTGGATGGTCGCGCCGGTGGCGGCGGCGAGGCGCCCGTGACCGGACACATGGTCGGCGTGGTTGTGCGTCTCGAGGATGTGCTCGATGCGGACCCCGAGATAGCTCGCGAGCTCGAGGTACTCGTCGATCTCGAAGCGGGGGTCGATCACGGCGGCCACGCCCGCCTCGTCGTCGCCGACGAAGTAGGACGCGCATCCGAGGTCGTCGTGCACGATCTGGCGGAAGATCACGAGGGGTACTCTAGGGTGAAGTGGCTCGCGATTTCACGACTCTTCCGGACGATCTCCCGGTGCCGGAGGACGACGGCGCGGCCGACCATCTGGCCGGCATGGAGATGCCCGACCTGAGCCTGCCGTCCACATCCGGCTCGGACGTCTCGCTGCGCCGGCCGGGCACGCTCGTGCTCTACATCTACCCGCGCACGGGCACGCCCGGCGAGCCGCTGCTGCCAGGCTGGGACGACATCCCGGGGGCGCGCGGGTGCACGCCCGAGTCGTGCGCGTTCCGCGACCTGAACGCCGAGTTCGAGAGCGCGGGGGCGCGTGTGCATGGCCTGTCAGCGCAGAGCCTCGCCGACCAGCACGAGTTCGCAGAACGCGTGGGCCTGCCGTATCCGATCCTGAGCGATCCGGAGCTCCAGCTGGCACGTGCGCTCCGCCTTCCGACGTTCGAGGTGGCGGGCATGACGCTCTACAAGCGGCTCACGCTGATCGCGCGCGAGGGGCGAATCGCCCACGCCTTCTATCCGGTGTTCCCGCCGGACACCCACGCGGCTGAGGTATTGAGCTGGCTTGAGGGTAATTCAGCGCCGTGAGCGGGTAATCTCCGCCCGCATGACGCGGGCGCGCCAGATCGCGAATCTGATAGCCGTGGTGGTTCCGTTCGTCTGCGTCCTCGCCGCGATCGTCCTCCTGTGGAACAGCTTCGTCGGCTGGGCGCAGCTCAGCGTCATGATCGTGATGTACCTGCTTACCGGGTTCGGCATCACGGTCGGGTTCCACCGCCTGTTCACCCACCGCTCGTTCAAGACGTCGCGGCCCGTGCGCTACCTGTTCGCCGTGCTCGGGTCGATGGCGGTGGAGGGGCCGGTGATCACCTGGGTGGCGAACCACCGCAAGCACCATGCCTTCGCGGACGAGGAGGGGGATCCGCACAGCCCGCACACCACACACGGCAGCGGCCCGGCCGCGGCGATCAAGGGCCTCTGGCACGCGCACATCGGCTGGATGTTCAAGGAGGATGGGCAAGCGGAGAGGGCGCGCTTCGCGCCCGACCTGCTGAAGGACCGCGGCCTGCGCGCCATCAACGCCGGCTTCTTCCCGCTGATGCTGCTCAGCCTCGTGCTGCCGTTCGCGCTCGGCTACGCGATCGGCGGCACGCTCACCGACGCTCTGCTCGGCCTCCTGTGGGGCGGCGCCGTGCGCATCTTCCTGCTCCACCACGTCACCTGGAGCATCAACTCGGTTTGCCACTTCTTCGGGCGGCGACGGTTCGACACAACGGACAAGTCCACGAACGTCCCGTGGCTCTCGGTGCTTTCGTTCGGCGAGGCCTGGCACCACAACCACCACGCGTTCCCCACCTCCGCCCGGCACGGCCTGCGCTGGTGGGAGCTCGCCCTCGATCCGGGCGGCCTGCTCATCACGGCGATGGAGAAGCTCGGCCTCGTGTGGGATGTGGTGAAGATCAGTCCGGAGCGTCAGCGTCAGAAGTCTCTGGTCGCCGCACCCGCTGCAGCCCCACAGGCTCCTTGATCCCCTTGAAGCGCCGGACGCCGGCCTTCGACCAGCTGTAGTCGCCGTTCGCGGCCTCGCGAACCTCGTTCGTGGCGAGCACCGATCCGGGACGCGCGTAGGCGGTCACGCGGCTCGCGAGGTTCACCGGGCGCCCATACCAGTCGCCCGCGCGCCCGAGGCCCTCCCCGTAGGCAATGCCAACGCGCAGCTGGGGGAACTCTTCGCCGAGCTCCGACCGCCTCTCGAGCAGGCACAGCGCGGTCTCGATCAGCGGATCGGCCTCGCGCGGGCTCACCAGCATCACAGCGTCGCCGATCGTCTTCACGAGGCGCACCGGCGGCACGGTCACCTCCAGCGCCAGGTCCGTGAGATGCCCGGCGACCTGGCCGAGCTCCACGGCGTCGATGTCCTCGCCGAGGCGGGTGAAGTCCACGAGGTCCGCGAAGCACACCGCGATCTCGGTGCCGCCCTGCAGGCTGCCGGCGGCGATGTCCGCGCGGCTCACCACCACGCGCTTCGCGTTCTCGCGCTGATGCAGGTTGAGCACGTGCAGGATGAGCGGCTCGAGCTGGGGGCCGAGCTCGCGCGTGATCTGCGCGTAGCGCAGCCCGAGGTCGCGCTCGGTGTCCCCGGGTTGCACCAGCGTCTGCGCCACCACGCCGCCCACGGTGGCGGCGATGCGCGCCATCGAGTCCCCGAGCACGCGGCACACCTCGAGCACGATCTCCTCGCTGAACCCCGCCTCGAGGAACACGTTCACCGTGCGCGCAGCCTCCACGTCCTCCTCCGTGTACACGGGCTCCGTCGGCTCGGCGAGCGCGAGGCCGAGAGCGCGGAAGAGCTTGTCCTGGAAGGCGGGGTCGAGCCCGGCGCGCTGCGCCACATCCTCCGCGGAGTACCTGCCCTGGCCCGCGAGCACCCGCTCCACGGGGAGGAGCGCCAGCCGGTCCTCCGCCACCGCGCGCTTCAGCTCGTCGAGGGTGGCGCCGTCGTCCGCCAGCTCCTCGAGCAGCTGGCAGCGCGCCTCGCGTTCCTCGCCCTCGACACCGTCGAGGAGACCTTCCTTCTCGAAGTCGATCGCTTCCGCCACGGCCTACTGTACGCTTGTGTTTACCACTATGGGGGACGTTAGGCCACTAAGCGCCGAGGGGGAGATCAGGCGCCTGCCGCGGGGCCCGCACCGGCTCGCGCGCGAGGAAGTGCTTGCTTCGCAGCGTGCGCGCATGCTCGAGGCGATGGCTCACGCGGTCGCAGCCAAGGGCTACGCGGCCACCACGGTAGCGGACGTGGTGGGCGGAGCGGGCGTATCCCGCAAGACCTTCTACGAGCACTTCCAGGACAAGGAGGACTGCTTCCTCGCCGCGTTCGACGGCGGGGTTGAGATTCTCGTGAATGCCGTGGAGCGCGCCACGCTCGAGGCGCAGGGCGAGTGGCGCGAGCACATCCGCGCCGGCGTCCGCGCGTACCTCGCCACGCTTGCCGCCGTGCCGGACTTCGCCCGCACGTTCCTCGTGGAGGTGCTCGCGGCCGGGCCGCGCGCGCTCGAGCGCAGGGGAGAGGTCCACCGGCGCTTTGCCGAGCTGCTCAAGGCTCTCCACGAGAGCTACCGCGCCGACCATCCCGAGGAGATTCCGCAGCTGCCCGACGAGGTGTTCATCGCCACAGTCGGCGCCGTGAACGAGCTCGTGTCCGACCGTGTGCGCGGCGGGCGCACCGCGGACCTGCCGGAGCTCGAGCCGGTGATCAGCTACCTGCAGATCGCGTTCCTCGCCGGTCACGGCCAGGCCGAGAGGGTGCTCCATGGCGGGTGACCGCGCGTCCGCTCCGGACCCACCGGTCGAGCTGCCGGAGGGCCGCATCGTCCGCGTGCCCGGGCTCGGCGAGCTGTTCGTGCGCGATACCGGCGGGAGCGGCCCGCCCGTGCTGCTTCTCCACGGCTGGATGTTTCCGAGCGACCTGAACTGGTTCCGCACCTACAAGCCGCTCGCGGACGCGGGCTACCGCGTGCTCGCGCTCGACCACCGCGGCCACGGCCGCGGCCT
>DATEPK010000167.1:0-4222 GCA_035273245.1 Thermoleophilaceae bacterium | reverse complement strand
TAAACCGAGAAGCGGCTGCGCAGGGCCCGGAAGAAGAAGCCGCGGAAGAAGAACTCCTCGCACACCGGGGCGACGACGATCACGAGGATCGCGGCGAGCACGAGCAGCGCCCCGCCGTGGTTCGCGCCGAGGTCCTTCGCGACGGTCTGCTTGCCGTTCGGCTGAACGATCACCTGGTAGACGAACGACGCCGCCCAGAAGCCCGCGTACGCGACCACCGCGGCCTTTATCGCGGGAACGAGCGGCACCGGCCTGAGCCCGAACTGCCACGGCCGCGGCGGCGCCACGCGCGAGGCGAAGAACACCGCGGCCCCCACGAGGAGCAGGTCCTGGATCAGCGTCCCGCCGAGGGCGATCCCCGCGCCGCTCGACGGGAACGAGTGCCCGGTGGCGGCCACGATCACCTGGATCACGGCGGCCACGATGAACACGGCGACGATGCCCGTCACGAAGGCCGCGGGCGCGTACCAGGCGGGCCAGCGCGGACCCCCCTCGGGCGGTTCTTCGGCCAGGGGCTCGTTCGGCGCCTCGCCGGGAGGCGCGCCGCTCTGCTCGAGCTCGCTCGTCACGCGTCCAAGACTAGGGACGGCAGCTCGGCCAGGCTGCCGATCACCGGCACGTCCGTGTCCGGCGGCTTCCCGCCGTGGCGGGCGATGAGCACGGCGCGCATGCCGAGCGCGAGCGCGCCCTCCACGTCGTTGTCGAACCGGTCGCCAACGTGCAGTGCTTCCGCGGGGCTGGCGCCCGCCAGCTCGAGCGCGGCCTCGAACAGCCCTGGGGCCGGCTTGGCCGCCCCCGCCGCCGCCGAGGACACCACGCCGTCGAGCAGCCGCGCGAGCCCGGTGCGCTCGAGCACCTCCGGCAGCGATGAGTCCCAGTTGCTCGCCACCACGAGGCGGACGCCCTCGGAGCGCAGCCGCTCGAGCGCGGGCGCTGCATCCGGGAACGGCTCGAAGTGGAGCGCCGCGAGCATCGCATCGCGCACCACATCCAGCTCCACCTGGTCGATCCCGAGCGCGTCGCGGAGGACTGCCGCGCAGCGCTTGCGGAGCGCCGCGAGCGACTCCGGGTCGCCGCCCTCGAGATGGTGCTCGAGGTAGAAGCGGATCTCGGCGCCGAAGCCGGCGGTGGCCTGCTCCTCGCTCACCTCCACGCCGGCCCGCTCGCGCAGCTCGTCGCGCAGCCGCGGGCCGGGCGGCCTCATGTGCACGAGCGTGCCGAGAGCGTCGATCGTGACCGCGCGGATCACGTGACGAGCTGCCAGGTGGCGAACAGCGCGGTGCCGCAGACGAGCAGCGCCATAGACGCCGCCAGCGCGGCGGCGGTGGCAAAGCGCCTGTCGCGCAGCTCGAGCGCCACCCACATCGGGATCGGGAACACCACGGCGAGCAGCCGCCCGAACGACATGAGCGGCTGCCATGCGATCGGAGCAGACACCGCCGCCGCGAGCGACGCCGCCGTGTAGAGGCCGTAAGCGGGCGGGAGGCGCCGGAACATTCCCGCGAGCGCGATCAGCGCGAGCACGAGCAGGACGAGATAGAGCACGTTCTCGGCCGCCACCACTCGATCCACCGGCGCGCTGCCGAACACCTGCCCCACTCCCCGCACGCCGGCCACGGTGGCATCCCACACGCCCGCCGCGGGACCCTTGAACACGTGGCCCCAAACGCGCTCCACGTGGAACCAGCCGAACGCGCGGAGGCCCGCGACCGCGAGGCCGGCGCTGAACGCCGCAGCGCCGAGCGGGGCAAGCGCGAGCCAGCGCAGCTGCCGCGCCCGCCACGCCATCAGGGCGAGCGGCAGGATCAGGAGCAGCCCGGTGGGACGAGCGGCGGTGGCCGCCGCGCACAGTGCCGCCGCGAGCGGCCAGCGCCCGGTGCGAGCGGCGTAGAACACTCCGACGCTGAGCGCCAGGAACAGGCTCTCCGAGTACGGCGCACTGAAGAAGAACGATGCCGGCCAGAAGGCCGCGAGCAGGAGCACCGGCCGCGCGTAGCGCTCGCCCAGCTCGAGCTCCACGAGCTTGCGCAGCAGCACGAGCGCCACCACGAACGACACCGCCGAGACCAAGTAGGCCGCGGCCAACAGCAGCGGCGGCGAGGTCCAGCCGCCCGCCGCCGCGCGCACACTCAGGGGGTAGAGCGGGAAGAACGCGGTGAGGCTTTCGCCGGCTCCATAACCGGAGTGGGCGATCGTGAGGTACCACACCCCGTCCCAGCGGGCGAGGGCGCCGAGGGCGCGGCCGAGCGCGCCGGTGAGGGCGGGCACGTCATGCGCACGCTCCTGGGAGCGCTGGATCGGCAGGACGTACACGGCCGCGACGGCGGCCGCCCAAACGAGCGCGCGCGAGAGCGCGAATGCGAGCAGGGCGTCCCGCAGGGCGGGCGGCGCCTTGAGTGCACGAGTCCGGCGACGTGCGGAGATAGCCTCCTGCGTCATGGCCAGCCCCGATCTTTACATCGCGGCATCGTGGTGGGCAGGGCATCGCGACGAGATCACCGCGGTGGCCACGGTGGTGGTGGCGCTGCTGCTGGCCAGGTTGGTGGACCGGACCATGAGCCGGCGGGCCGCAACGCTCGCGGCGTCTGTGACCGGACGCGAGCTGTCGGCCACGGCCGATACGCGCCTGCGCCTCGTGCGCCGTCTGGTGAGCGTCACGATCATCGTTATCGGCATTGCGCTGGCTCTTGCCCAGTTCGCCGCCGTCAAGCGCGTGGCCACCGGCGTGCTGGCCTCCTCGGCGGTGATAGGCATCGTCGTCGGCTTCGCCGCGCGCCAGACGCTCGCCAACGCCGTGGCGGGAATCCTGCTCGCCATCACCCAGCCCATTCGAGTCGGGGACCTCGTCACCTTCCAGGGTGAGACCGGCACCGTGGAGGACGTGCGGCTCACCTACACATACGTGCGCACGGGCGACGACCGCCGCGTGATCATCCCCAACGAGCAGCTCGCGTCCAGCACGATCGTGAACCACACGATCGTCGACCCTCGCGTGCGGGTAGAAGTGGTGCTGTGGATCCCGGTGGACGCGGACCCGATGCGCGCGATCGCGGCACTCGAGGAGGAGCCGGACGTGGACGTGTCGATCGCCGACATGGAGAAGGACGGCATCCGTCTCACGGTGGGCACCTGGGCGTCGAGCGCCGCCGAGCGGGCTCAGGTGTCGGCAGGAGTTCGGCTCAGGTGCATCGAACGACTCCAGCAAGCCTCTATCCTGGGCAGCTGACACCGGACGCGCAGCCCGGACGCCGCCGGGTTAGCCGCCCTCTTCGATGACCCACCGCCAACGACAGGCCAGGCGGCGCCGCCACAGGGCCCGCCCCAGGAACTGGATGCTCCTCGGGCTTGCCGTCGTGCTCTCGGGGGCGATCATCGCCGGCCTCGGCGTGGTGGGCTACATCCTCGCGATCGCGGCGTCCGCGCCGAACATCGACGAGCTCAAGCCGATCGAGAAGGGGTCTTCCACGAAGATCTACGCCGCGGACGGCCGCCTGCTCGGATACGTGCAGTCGGACCAGATCCGCACGCCGATCCGGTGGTCCCAGATGCCGCCGATCCTGCGCAACGCCACAGTCGCGATCGAGGATCAGCGCTTCTACCACCACGGCGGCGTGGATTACGAGTCGATCGTGCGCGCCGCCATCCGCGACGTCGCTTCCGGCAAGCCGCTCCAGGGGGGCTCGACGATCACGCAGCAGCTCGTCCGCAACCTCTACATCCGCAGCCCCAAGCGAGACCTGAAGCGCAAGATCCGCGAGGCGAAGATGGCGCAGGAGCTCGAGTCGCAGCATTCGAAGAACTGGGTGCTCAAGCAGTACTTGAACGACGTGCCGTATGGCACGGTGAACGGCCGCAGCGCCATCGGCGTGGAGGCCGCGTCGCAGATCTACTTCAACAAGCACGCGAAGGATCTGAACCTCGACCAGGCCGCGCTGCTCGCCGGGCTTCCGCAGGCGCCTTCGGACTACAGCCCCTTCACCGACTCGGGCGCCGCGCTCGCGCGCCGCAACGAAGTGCTGCAGCGGATGTTCACCAACCACTACATCACGCGCCAGCAGATGGTCACCGCCATGAAGCGGCCGCTCGGACTGCACCCGGGCAACCGCTACCTCAAGCGTCACGAGCCGTACTTCTTCGACTACGTGCAGGACCAGCTGATCCAGAAGTACGGCGCCAACGTCTTCCGCCAGGGCGGCCTGCGCGTGTACACCACCATCGAGCC
>DATEPK010000166.1:0-2755 GCA_035273245.1 Thermoleophilaceae bacterium | reverse complement strand
TTGGCCGTGCTGTTGGGCGCCGACGGCGTCCCAATCACCTTGCCGTTCGAGTCGATCAGCTGGATCTCCTCGGACGGCTTCAGGTTGGCGTTCGCACCGTTCACGGTCGCAGCCGAGAATGGCGTGTTCGACAGGTTCGGCAGCGAGGCCAGGCCGGTCCCGCTCGTGCCGATCGTCAGGGGCGTCTCCTCGATCCACTCAGCCGTGGCGTGCGTGGACACGTACGGAACGGTGGTCGAGAACGACTGGCCCGTGGTCACGTCCTGAAGGGTGATCTTCCACAGGTTCGCGTCCGCCACGACCTCGGTGATGTCCGCGTGCATGTGGTCACCCGGATGCACGGTGATGCCCGAGATCGTGAGTGACGGCACCGGGACGAGCTCCCACCAGGCCGAGTAGGACGCCTTGCCATTCGCGTCAACGTCCTGCTCCGTGCCCGTTTGGATCAGCGTGTTGTCGCCGACCGTGCAGCCGGCGTCGATGCAACCGCCGCCGATGCCGATCCAGTCCGATGAGGACTCGGCCTGTCCCGCCGTGTGCTGCGTGGCGGTGGGGACGGTCCAGTCGCCTGTGATCGAGTTGAACAGCTTGCCTCCCTGCTCGAGCGTGCCCTGGTTGTAACCGAACCAGTTGTTGCTCTGGGCCGCGTGGAAGCTGGCATGCGGCTTCGCGATGTGCAGCAGCGCGCCGTGGGTGCGCACGGCCGCATGTGCGGTCGTCGCGAGGCCCATGAGCAGAGCGCCGCACGCGAGGACTGCGACCAGCACGCGCGCGCGAGTGAGCTTCGACTCCATGAACTCCTCCTTGGCGCACCAGGCGGGCTCGGCGCGCCTCAATCCTGTTTCCCTGCCCGCTGATGCGCTATCTACCCAATTCACCCCACCTTCGACACCAAGGACGTGGCGCCATGGCACTCACCGTCGGCACCGGACCGTTTGGGCAGCACCCCGCAGGCAGCTTCAACCGCGATATGCCGGAGCTCAAAGGCCTCATCTACTTGGAGGACTCGCCGCGTCGGATCCGTGCGCGTTTCGCGGGTGAGACGGTGGTGGACAGCCGGCGCGCGAAGCTCCTGCACGAGCACGGCCACCTGCCGATCTACTACTTCCCCGAGGGGGACATCCGCACGGACCTGCTCGAGCCGACTGAGCACCACACCACCTGCCCGTGGAAGGGCGAGGCGTCGTACTGGACGCTGCGCGTGGGCGACCGCGTGGCGGAGAACGCTGTGTGGGGCTACGACGAGCCAAAGCCCGATGCGCCGCCGCTTGCCGGCTACCGCTCCTTCTACTGGAACAAGATGGACGAGTGGCTCGAGGAGGACGAGCCCGCGATCGTGCACGCGCGCGATCCGTACCACCGCACGGACGTGCTGGAGAGCTCGCGCCACGTGAAGGTGAGCCTGGACGGCGAGGTGGTGGCGGACTCCACGCGCACGCTGGTGGTGTTCGAGACCGGCTTGCCGCCCCGCTGGTACTTCCCGCCGGAGGACGTGCGCCAGGAGCTGCTGTCAGACAGCGACACCCAGACAGGCTGCGCCTACAAGGGCTTCGCCTCCTACTGGTCGGTGGGGGACGAGGAGGACGTGGCCTGGTACTACCCGGAGCCCACCCGCGACTTCGAGCGCATCACCGGGCGCATCGCGTTCTTCAACGAGCACGTCGACATCGAGGTCGACGGTGAGCTTCAGGAGCGGCCGGCCACGCAGTGGTCCCGGCGCTAGCCGGGGAGAGACGGATTGCCCGTGGTGGGCGTGGGCGCCGCGGCGGGCTGGTGCGCCTGCCGGTGGCCGCCGACGGCCACCTTATGACCGTTCGCGTACACGTGCCAGGTCTTGCCGTCGTGGTGCGAGATCTTGAACGCCTCGCCCGTGCGCTCGTTGCCCGAGAGGTTCACGTACTGGTCGGCGCGCTTGCCGCCTGAGATCTTCTTGTAGTCCCTGTGGTGGGAGACCGGGTTCCAGGTCTCGCCCTTCGGCGGCTTGAGCTCGGAGGGATCCGGCCGCACCGCGATCCACTTCTTGTGCGCGCCCTCGCCATACACGTGGTACGCCTTGCCATGCTTGTGCACGACCTCGAACACCTGGCCCTTGCGCGGCCCGGTGAGGCTCACGTAGAAGCCGTTGCGCGGGCCGCTGAGGATGTCCGCATAGTCGGTGTGGCCGGGCACCGGGCCCCACGTCTCGCCCTTGGGGGGCGTGAGGTCGGTCTGGAGGCCGCCGGTGATCGTTCCCTGCGGGGTCGAGGAGTCGGCGCTCGACTGCGCGGAAGCGAGCGCGGAGGCAAAGCTGGCGCCGTCGTTCGAGCCTGAGCTCGACGGCTTGGCTGCCGAGGATGCCTTCGCTGAGCTGTTGTCTACGGACTGGATCATGAGCGTGAGAGGGATGCGCTCACCCGCGTACTCGGCAGGCGCGCGATCTTCTTTAGCGCGCCTTGAGCGAGCGCACGATCTCGCCCGCCTGGCGCGCGGCGGCGTGAGCGCCTGCCGGCGCGACCACCTCGAGCGTGTAGCTGCGCTGCGCCGCGGGCGCGACGACGATGCTCTGCACCGTCTTCGCCTTCGTGCGCACGAAGGTGTAGACCACGGCGGGTCCCGTGGAGAGGCGCGCCACGCTGGCGCCCACCGGCTTGAAGTCGGGGAAGCGCTTGGCGAGCTGAGCGGGCAGGTCCTTCAGCACCTTGGACAGCTTGCCGTGGACGGCCGCATGCTCACGCACGAGGACGACACCGCGGTGATCGGCGCGCTCGATCACACC
>DATEPK010000165.1:0-3186 GCA_035273245.1 Thermoleophilaceae bacterium | reverse complement strand
GCGGCGAACGCGATCCCGTACGCGTTGACCGTCCACTGCAGCGCAGAGACGCCGACGTGCAGGTCTCGCTGCATGCGCGGGAGCGCGGTCACGACGACCAGCGCGTCGAGGACGACCATGAAGTAGGCGGCCGAGGTGAGGGCGACCACCCAGCCCAGGCGCCGATTTGTTGCGGCTGCGTCTGTCATGTCTGCTCCCTTTCGTCGGGCCGGCTCGCTGGCCGGTTCTGCCTTCAGTGACGAGCGGACAGACGGCAGACGGACACGCAGACGCGAAAAACTTGCACCTGTCCGTTTGCGGGCGCGCTATTCGTCCAGAAGGCGGACAAGCCCGTCGAAAAGGAGGGAGCCATCTTGAGATATGCACTGTTGGCCTACAGCAACACCGACGTTCAGGACCAGACCTCGGATGAGGAGCGACGCCGGATCAACGCCGGGATCGCCGAGGTGCTGGAACGACCGAACATCACCGGCTGGCTGCGGCTACAGGGCGCCGAGTCGGCGACCACCGTGCGCCACGCGCAAGGACGGACGTTGCTGACCGACGGACCGTTCATCGACAGCAAGGACTTCCTCGGCGGGTTCATCCTCGTCGAGGCGGAGAACATCGACGGAGCGCTCGCGGTCGCCGATGAGCTTCAGGAGCTGAGGGGCGGCGCAGGCGCGATCGAGATCCGGCCGGTGCTCGAGGAGCCGCTCGTCGGTGCTTGAGGAGGTCTTCCGCGAGCATTGGGGGCGCGTTCTGGCGTCGCTCGTCGGCTTTCTCGGGGACATCGAGCTGGCCGAAGAAGCGGCCCAGGACGCCTTCGCAACCGCGGCCGAGCGCTGGCCACGCGACGGGATCCCGGCGAACCCCACCGGCTGGCTGATCGCGACCGCTCGCAACCGCGCGATCGACCGGATCCGCCGCGAGCGGACGCTTCAGGCGAAGACCGAGCAGCTTCAGCGCGAGCTGCGAGACCAACCGGAGGAGACGATGGACGAGACCTCGACCTTCCCAGACGAGCGACTCGAGCTCATCTTCACCTGCTGCCACCCCGCGCTCGCGCTCGACGTGCAGGTCGGGCTCACACTGCGCACGCTCGGAGGCCTCTCAACCGAGGAGATAGCCCGCGCCTTCCTGGTCCCGTTCGAGACGATGAGCAAGCGCCTGACCCGCGCCAAGCACAAGATCCGCGACGCGGGCATACCGTTCGCCGTCCCGCCCGACCGTCTGCTGCCCGAACGGCTCGACGCCGTGCTCGCTGTCGTCTACCTGATCTTCAACGAGGGCTGGGGCGGCGGCCGCATCGACCTCTCGGCCGATGCGATCCGCGTCGGCCGCTCGCTGGTCGAGCTGATGCCGGACGAAGCCGAGGCGCACGCGCTGCTCGCGCTCATGCTCATGGGCCACGCGCGTAATGCCGCACGCTTCCAGGGCGGCGAGCTCGTCCTCCTCGACCACCAGGACCGCTCGCTGTGGGACCAGCACCAGATCGAGGAAGGCCGGAGACTGCTCCAGCGCGCCTTCGCCCTGCACGGCAGCGGGGCCTACACGATCCAGGCGGCGATCGCCGACCTCCACCTCAGAGAACCGCGCGACTGGGAGCGCATAGAGCTGCTGTATGCGAAGCTCGAGCGGCTCACCGGTTCGCCGGTCGTGGCGATGAACCGGGCGATCGCCGTCGCCGAGCTCGAGGGACCGCAAGCCGCGCTCGACCTGCTCGACCCCCTCAAGCTGGACGACTACCGCTACTACCACTCCACGCGCGCGGACCTCCTGCGACGGCTCGGCCACGTCGAGGAAGCGCGTGCGGCGTACGCGCGCGCCCTCGAGCTCACCCAGCCGGGGCCAGAGCGGCGGTTCCTCGAGAGCCGCCTCGCCAGCCTCTCAGACGGTGCCCGGCAACCCTCGGACCCGTAGGCAGCCACCGTGTCCGTTCGCGGGGGTGTCGTTCGTCCATAGGGCAGAGGCGTGCATGGGGCACGCCGGCGCTCGAAAGGACAAATCGACATGGCGAAGTTCATCTACCTCTACCGCGGCCCCGCCCCCGACCTCACCCCGGAGCAGCAGGCCGAGCGGAATGCGGCGTTTGGCGCCTGGATGGAGAAGGCCGGCGCGGCGCTGGTCGACGTCGGCAGCCCGTTTGGGACGAGCGCATCCGTTCGCGACGACGGCACTGAAGCGAACGCCGGCGACCTGGTCGGCTACACGATCATCGAGGCCGATGATCTCGCTGCGGCGAAGGCGCTCACCGAGGGCCTCCCTTTCCTGTCAGGCAGCGATGGGGAGTGCGCGGTGGAGATCTTCGAGCTGCTGACGATGTAGCACGACGGTCCGGCGCACCGACGACAGTCCGCCTGACCGACTAAGGAGCCGTCACCGCCCAGACGCCGCGTGCGATGTAGTCGCCATTGCCACTCGCCCCGAGCAGCCCGGGGAGCCCGAACCGGGTCGGTCCGGTAACTGGGTTCAACCCGTCCGGTAGGGAGAAGCCAGTTGTGCCGGAGAGCGTCGACTCGTAGATGCAGAGGTTCCCTGGGGCTGCCGAGGGGTTGTTCGCCGTGCCTGGGCAGGCGCCAGTCGACGGGCCTCCGACCGGAACGATGTGGAGGGCCGGCGCCGCCGCGAGCGGGATCTGGAACGAGATGGAGGTCTCGGGCGCGATCTCCCCGGGGTCCACGTGCCCGGCGCTGTCGACGTACCCGATCAACGTTTGCCCGGAGGCGAGCGGCCCCGCCAGCCCGGTTGCATTCGCCGCGCCGTCGGCCGTTGTCGCGTGACCGGCGTTGGCGGCCGAGTCCGCCACGTTCGCGTGCCCTGCGTTGCTCGCACTGGGGATGGTGCCGAGCGCCCCGAGGTTGATGTCCGCGCCGGTGAGCGAGTGGTTCTTCACCTTTGAGCTCGTGACCGCGTTCTTCTTGATCTTCGCGCCCGTAACGGCGTTCTTCTTCAGCTGCTTGGTGCCGACACTGTTCTTCGGCAGGCTCAACGCCGCGTAACCCGTGCCGCCCAGCGCCACGAAGAGCGCGATTAGTGAGATGACGACCGCGGGCGATGGTCGCTTCGGCTTGAGCCAGTTCATGCGCGAGTCCTCCTTGGCAGAGAGAAGAAAGAAGACGGCGCGACGCTAACCCCGGAGTCCGCCAGAAGTCAAGCGCCACGGGCGCTCGCCCGTCCAGCAACGCCAGCTTCGCCTCGACAGGG
>DATEPK010000164.1:0-4644 GCA_035273245.1 Thermoleophilaceae bacterium | reverse complement strand
CCGGCCTGATATCCCTAGGGGCGTGAAGGTTCTTGTCACTGGCGCAGCCGGAATGCTTGGGACGGACGTGGTGCGCGCCGCGGAGTTCGTCAACCACGAGGTGGTGGGACTGGCTCGGTCGGATGTAGACGTCACCGACCGGCAGGCCGTCGTGCGAGCCGTACTGCAGGAGCGGCCGGACGCGGTCGTCAACTGCGCCGCTTACACGGACGTCGATGGAGCCGAGGACGAGCTGGATGCGGCAATGGAGGCAAACGCGGAGGGCGCCGCCAGCGTTGCCGCCGCCGCCGCGGAGATCGGTGCGCGGGTGCTCTATCCGTCCACGGACTACGTGTTCGACGGGTCGAAGATCGAGCCGTACGTGGAGTCGGACGAGCCGCGGCCGCAGTCGGTGTACGGGCAGTCCAAGCTCGCCGGCGAACACGAGACGGCGGAAGCCAACCCGCGCCACTACATCGTGCGTTCCGCATGGCTGTTCGGCACGGCCGGGCGCAACTTCGTGGAGACGATGCTGTCGCTCGCCGGCGACCACGGTGAGGTGCTCGTGGTGCGCGACCAGGTGGGATGCCCGACCTACACGGCCCACCTGGCGGATGCGGTCGTGCGCCTGCTCGACACGGAGGCGTACGGCATCCACCACATCGCGAGCCAGGGAGAGTGCTCCTGGTTCGAGTTCGCGCAGGAGATCTTCAGCCAGGCCGGCGTGGAGTGCCGGGTGATGTCGTGCACGACGGACGAGTTCGGCCGCCCTGCGCCGCGGCCCGCCTACTCGGTGCTCGACACCGAGCGGCAGGAAGCCCTCTATCTCCCCCACTGGAAGGAAGGGTTGGCGAGCTACCTCGCCGAGCGTTCGGTGGCCGCGTGAAGCTGCTGGTCACCGGCGCAGCCGGGTTCATCGGGTCGACGTATGTGCGCGTGGTGCTCGACGCACGCCCGGACGACGAACTCGTGGTGCTCGACAAGCTCACGTACGCGGGGCGGAAGGAGAACCTGGCCGAGGTGGAGGACCGCATCACCTTCATCGAGGGGGCGATCGAGGATCCGCAGGCGGTGCGCGAGGCGATGCATGGCTGCGATGCCGTCGTGAACTTCGCGGCGGAGTCCCACGTGGACCGCTCGATCGCCGACCAGGACGTGTTCGCGCGCACCCACGTGATCGGCACCTCGGTCCTGCTCGATGCGGCGCGCGAGCTCGGGGTGAGCCGCTACGTGCAGGTGTCGACGGACGAGGTGTACGGGTCGATCGAGGAGGGGTCGTTCACCGAGACCTCCCCGCTGAACCCCTCGTCCCCCTACAGCGCGACCAAGGCCGCGGGCGACCTTCTCGTGTCCGCCCACGTGCACACCTACGGGATCGAGGCGCTGATCTGCCGCGGCTCGAACAACTACGGCCCGCGCCAGTACCCCGAGAAGCTCATCCCGCTCTGCGTCCTCAACGCGCTGGCGGGCGACCGCCTGCCCGTATATGGCGACGGCCGGCAGGTGCGCAACTGGCTCTACGCCGAGGACTTCTCCCGCGCGATCGACACGGTGCTTCAAAAGGGCGTGCCCGGAGAGGCTTACAACGTGGGCGGCCCGGACGAGGAGGAGAACATCGAGGTGGTGCGGCGCATCCTCGAGCTCACCGGGCGCGACGAGTCGTTGATCGAGCACGTGACCGACAGGCCGGGCCACGATCGCCGCTACTCGCTGTCATCCGACAAGGTGCGGGCGCTCGGGTGGGAGCCGCTCACGCGCTTCGCCGACGGGCTGCCGCGGACGGTCGACTGGTACCGCGACAACGAGTGGTGGTGGGAGCCCATCCGCAGCGGCGAGTACCGCGAGTACTACGAGCGCCACTACGGGCGATCGCTACGTTAAGCCGGTGACACCCGCTCTCCATCTGGAGGCGCTGACCAAGCACTACGACGACGGCACGGTCGCGCTCCAGGATTTCGACCTCACCGTGCCCGACGGTGCGTTCTTCGGGCTGCTCGGCCCCAACGGCGCCGGCAAGACCACGCTGATCAGCGCCGTGTGCAACCTGATTCGGGTCACGTCCGGCGACGTGCGCGTGTTCGGCGAGCCGGCCGACTCGATCAACGCGCGCCGCTGGGTGGGCCTTGCCGAGCAGGACATCAACCTAGACCGCTTTCTCACCGTCGAGGAGACGCTCGTGTACCACGGCGGGTATTTCGGGATGTCGAAGGTGGACGCCGAGGCTCGCGCCGCCGAGATGATCGACGCGTTCGACCTTCGCGCGAAGACGAACGTCCGCACGCCCAAGCTGAGCGGCGGAATGCGCCGCCGTCTGCTGCTCGCGCGCGCCCTCATGCACCGCCCCCGGCTCGTGATCCTCGACGAGCCCACGGCGGGCGTGGACTTCGAACTTCGCCACGAGCTCTGGCGCTACATCCGCCGGCTCCACAGCGAGGGCACCACCATCCTGCTCACCACGCACTACCTCGAGGAGGCCGAGGAGCTGTGCGAGGAGATCGCGCTCATCAAGGGCGGGCGCCTGCTCGCGCGCGACAGCGCGCATGGCCTGCGCGAGCACTATGGGGCTGACACGCTGGCCGACGTCTACGTGAAGGCGATGGCGTTATGACCGGGATGCTCTGGCTCTGCAAGCGCGAGATCCTGCGCGTGTACAAGGTGTGGACGCAGACGGTGTTCGCGCCCGTGATCAGCTCGCTGCTCTTCATCGTGGTGTTCGGGCTGTCGCTCGGCGGGCGGATCAAGCTCGTGGAGGGCTTCCACTATCGCGAGTTCATCGTGCCCGGCCTCATCGCCATGGCGATGATGCAGGCCGCGTACAGCAACAACTCCGCTTCGATCTTCCAGGCGCGCTCGGACCGCTACATCAACGACGTGCTGTCCGCTCCCATGCGCCCCTGGCAGATGAACCTGGGCGTGAATGTGGGCGGCTGGGCGCGCGCGCTCGCCATAGGCGTGCTGTTGCTGGCGGCGTCGGTGCCGATCACCGGCGTGCCGATCAAGCACCCACTCTTCCTGATCGTCACCGTGATCTTCGGGATGGTGCTGTTCGGCGCCCTCGGGATCGTGGTGGGCATCTACGCCGAGACGTTCGACCACCACACCTTCGTGAACAACATCGTGATCCTGCCGCTGGCGTTCGTGGGCGGCGTGTTCTACTCGGTGAGCAGGCTCGGGTCGCCGTGGCACGAGCTGTCCCACGTGAACCCGGTCTTCTACCTGGTGAACGCGATGCGCTACGGCTTCCTCGGCGTGAGCGACGCGAGCCAGTGGCTCTGCCTCGGCGTGACCGTGGCGCTGGCCGTGCCGGTCTACCTCTGGGCTCAGTACCTGTTCTCGAGCGGGCGCAAGCTCAAGGCTTGATCGACGCCGGCGCGGGCACCGGCGGCGTGTCCGGCACGGCGCTGCTACCGGAGGCCTCGAGCTCGAGCCCGGCCTCGCGCGCCCAGGCGATCGCCCAGGTGTAGATCTCCTGGGCGGAGACCCCCGGAGGCGCGAGCGCCTTGAGGTCGTCGAAGCGCGCGTGCTCGTAACCGAGCACCGCCTTCAGCACGACGCCCTTCGGACCGAGGTGGTGATGAAGCGCGTCCCTGATCTCGTCGGACAGCGGCAGCGAGGCCAGCACCACGTCCATGGGCGAGTCGAGCAGCGCGTCGACCACCGAGAACATGCCGGTGGTGAAGTACTCCTCGCGCTCGCGGGCCGGGCGCGACGCCGCGGCCAGCTCGCACATCTTGGCGCGCACCAGGGCGGTCACCACGAGCTCGTTCGGCTTGTCGTCGATGTCCGCCATCGCGAGCAGCGTGGCCCACTTCTTCACGGCCGAGATCCCGAGCAGCACGAGCGCCTGGCGGACGGAGCCCACCTTGTGCGGCAGGGAGAAGAACGCGGAGTTGATGTAGCGGAGGAAGCGGTAGCTGAGGCCGACATCGCGGCTGATGATCTTCTCGAGACCGTCGAAGTCTGCGTCCGGGTTGTTCAGCTCCGCCAGAAGGCTGAGCTTGGCCAGGCGGTTGGTCGGGACCGTCCGCTTGGTCACCTCCTTCGGCTGGCAGAGGAAGTGACCCTGGTAATAGTCGAAGCCGAGGCTCTTGCAGAACTCGAGCTCCTCGTGGGTCTCGACCTTGGTCGCGACGAGGCGCTTGCCGCGGCCCTGCACCTGGCCCATCTGGTACCAGAGCCCCTGCTGCCCGAGCTTGTGCACGTCGAGCCGGATGATGTGGGCTAGCTCAATGAGCGCGCCCAGCTCGGACCGGAACTCGAACTCGTCCAGGGCGATCACGTAGCCCCGGGCCTTGAGCGCGGCGATCGCGTCCGCCGGGCCGTCCTTCACCTCGATGATCAGGCGGTCGGCCGGGAGCTGGAGCGACATGGCGTCGTAGAGAAAGTTCTCCGACACCTTCACCGACGCCGGGCGGTTGCCCACCAGGTCCTGAAGTCCCATGCTGCCGAACGTGCCGACGAGGTCCGCCGACTCCGCCCGTCCCTCGATCCCGCTGAAGAGAAGCTCGTAGGCGAAGACGCCTAGGTCCTTGTCGAAGATGGGCTGCCGCGCGACGGATATGTCCGACATGTCCCGGTGATCGCTCGCCGCGCCCGTATCTTGAGGGTCATCGGACTGACGGAACTGGAATTGAGCATCACCAAATGCCGCAGGTGCCCGCGGCT
>DATEPK010000163.1:0-3013 GCA_035273245.1 Thermoleophilaceae bacterium | reverse complement strand
GGGGGCACGCTCGAGACCGAGTGGGGTCAGGAGCACGTGCCGAACCTTCCCACCGAGGAGGTCTTCACAAGCCCCGACTGGCGCCGTACCGAGGGCACGGTCCGGTCCACCCGCCCACTGGAGCTCCTCGGCGCGCGGGTTCGTGACCTCGAGCTGCGCTTCGAGGGCGGCAGGATCGTGGAGGTGAACGCCACGGAGGGCGCAGACGTCGTGCGCTCGCAGATCGAGTCGGACGACCAGGCGTGCTTCCTGGGCGAGGTGGCCCTGGTGGATCGTGACTCACGCGTCGGCCGCAGTGGCCTCACCTTCTTCAACACGCTGTTCGACGAGAACGCGACCTGCCACATCGCGTACGGCACCGCGTTCGCGTTCGTGCTCGACGGCGGCGCCGATATGACCCGCGAGGAACGCGTCGAGGCCGGCCTCAACCAGTCCGCCGTGCACACGGACCTGATGATCGGCGGGCCCGATGTGGAGGTGGACGGGATCACGGCGGATGGCGAGGCCGTGCCGATCCTCCGCGACGAGGTCTGGCAGCTGAACTAGAACCGGCGCATGCCGGAGGGGCGCGGTCGTAACATGGCGCGCCGATGGGGAGGCAGGGGGTCTCTCGGGGGGTTGTGGCAGCCGTGCTGTCGGCCGCTGCGTTCGCGATCAGCGCGACTCCCGCTGCCGCTGCGCCGTTGCCCGTCGGAGGCACGCCGCCCCCGATCACCGTGCCGAAGTTCGGCCACTTCCGTGCCGTGCTCGCGCAGGGCGAAGGGCAGACGGTGAACGCGGCCGATCTCGCCGCATACGAGGCCACCGGCACCCCGCCGGCCACGTTCACGAGCCAGACGCCGCTCTACTCCGGAATCATGCCGCACGCGTCGACACTCACTCCGGCGGACCTCGACGTCTATTACAAGGACACGGACTTCGGGTCGATGCCGGGCGGCGTGGGGTCCGTGGAACAGCCGCGCCCGGGCGTCGAGATCTTCCGCGACAAGAAGTACGGGATGGCACACATCTGGGGCGCGACGCGGGATGACCTGATGTGGGCCGCCGGCTACGCGCAGGCGGAGGAGCGGCTCTTCATGATGGACGCGCTGCGGCGCACGGCCGAGGGCACGCTCGCGGGCCTGCTTGGCGCGAGCGCCGCGCCGGGCGACGCCTCGCAGCTCACCGACCAGGACTTCTCCGCACAGGAGCTCACCGACCAGTTCAACAAGCTGCCGCAGAAGTTCGGCGCGGAGGGCGAGCGCGCGCACCAGGACCTGCTCGACTTCGTCGACGGAATCAACGCGCGGATCACCGAGGACAAGCTCAACCCCCTCGAGATGCCTTCCGAGTACGTCGCGCTCGGCACGACGCCCGCGCAGTGGACGGTGGCCGACTCGGCCGCGGAGGCAGTGCTCCTCGTCACCCAGTTCACCGTGTCGAACGGGAACGAGCAGGTCAACGCGATGCTCCAGCAGGCGTTCCAGAAGCGCTTCGGCAGCGACTGGCAGGCGCCGTACCACGACCTGCGCGAGGCGAACGACCCCGAGGCCTTCACCGTGGCGAAGACGCCGTTCCCATCGGACGATCCGGGCCCGGTTCAGCCGGGGCTGAACGCGATGCCCGATCCGGGATCGCTCAAGCCCCGCAACGCGGAGGTGTCCGGTCCGGACGCCGCCCAGGCTTCGCAGGCCAAGGCGCAGCTACCCGCGTGGGCGCGCTCGCTCGAGGGCCTGCGGGGTGACCTGCCGCCGGTGGAGTCGAACGCGGTGATGGTGGAGGGCAACCTGTCGAAGGACGGGCGGCCGCTCGCCGCGATGGGTCCGCAGGTGGGCTACTACTCGCCGCAGATCTTCAGCGAGTACGAGCTTCACGGCGGCGGGATCGACGAGGAGGGCGTGACGTTCCCGGGTGCCAGCCCATACGTGCTGATCGGGCACGGGATCGACTTCGCGTGGAGCGGCACGTCCGCGAACGGCGACAACGAGGACACGTTCGTGGAGAAGCTCTGCAACCCGGATGGGTCGGCGCCGTCGGACGCGAGCACGCACTACATGTACAAGGGCCAGTGCATTCCGTTCACGATGCGCGATCAGACGGTGACAACGCCGGTGGCGCCCACGTCGCCAGCGGCGCCGCAGACGATCACCTACCGCACGATGCGCTCGGTGCACGGGCCGGTGTTCGAGTTCGCCACCGTCGACGGCCAGCCGGTGGCGCTGACGAAGGCCAAGGCGGTGGACTTCCACGAGCTCGACGCGGTGATCTCGTTCATGCGCATGGCGGAGAACCATCCGCAGAACGCGAGCCAGTTCATGTCGGACTTCGGCACCTTCCCCGGCACCGAGAACTGGTTCTACGTCGACGACCACGACGTGGCCTGGCAGCAGTCCGGCGTGTACCCGCGGCACGCCGCGGGAAGCGACGTGGACCTGCCCTTCTGGGGTGACGGCCGCGCCGACTGGCAGAACTTCGATCCGTCGACCTATACCGCGAGCTACCTGCCGCCAAGCGCGCGACCGAACGCGCTCGACCCCTCCGACGGCTTCATCATCTCGTGGAACAACAAGGAGGCGCCGGACTGGCGGAAGGGGCCGGCCGAGTGGGACGGCGGCCCGATCCAGCACGCGCGGATCCTCCAGGAGCGGCTACTCAACGAGGTGCGCGCCGGTGGCGGCAAAACGGATCTCACCGGCCTCGCTCGCGCGGTCAACATGACGGCCACCACCGACCTCCGGCAGTGGGATGTCTATCCGCTGATGCGGCAGGTGATCGGCCATGCCGGCGGTGAGGAAGGCCAGATGCTGAAGCTGCTCGACCGCTGGCACAAGGATGGTTCGCAGCGACTCGCCCCGGCGGGTGGCAACGTGTATGGGGACAGTCCGGCGATCGCGCTGTTCGACCGCTGGTGGCCGGACGCGGTGCAGGCGATCTTCCAGCCGGCCCTGGGGAGCGAGCTCTTCGGGCAGGTGGAGAGCGGCGTGCTGGGGCTGCCCGCGCCCGGCCAGTTCGGCGGCTACGACTGGACGAGCCA
>DATEPK010000162.1:0-7695 GCA_035273245.1 Thermoleophilaceae bacterium | reverse complement strand
TGCTTGAGCAGCGCGTTGTCGCCGATGCGGGGCACCGAGGCGTGGCCCGCGCGCCCGCTGGTGGAGAGCTTGAAGCGGAACACGCCCTTTTCCGCCACGCAAACGCTGTAGAAGCGGCGGCCATCGAACTCGAACACCTCGCCGGCGCCCTCGTTCACGCTGAAGTCGCAGCGCACCTTGTCCGGGTGGTTCTCGCAGAGCCACTTGGCGCCGTGGAGCGAGCCGGCCTCCTCGTCGGCCACGAACACGAGCAGCAGGTCGCCGGACTCAGGCCGCCAGCCCTCCTCCACGAGCACGAGCGCGGCGGCCAGCTCGGCCGCCACCTGACTCTTCATGTCGAGCGCGCCGCGTCCCCACACGCAGCCGTCGCGCAGCTCGCCCGACCACGGATCCGTGCTCCACTCGGACGGCGTGGCGAGCACGGTGTCCACATGCCCGGAGAGCGAGAGCACCGGCCCGTCGGAGCGGCCGGCCAGCCGCGCCACCAGGTTCGGCCGCCCCTCGACGGCGGACAGGAGCTCGCACGTGAAGCCCGCCTGCTCAAGCAGCTCCCGGAGCCACTCCTGCACCGCCTGCTCGTTCCCCGGCGGATTGACGGTGTTGAACTGGATGAGCCGCTGGAGCAGCTCGGTGGTGCGGTGCTCCAGTTGAGCGGAATCGGGCACGGAGGCTGAGTATATGGAGGACTGGTTCGCCGCCGAACGGGCTGCCAGACTCTGGGTGTGGAGCGACTTTTCGAGACCGAGGAGGCGCCGCGCGGGCGCACGCCGGTGCCGCCCGCGGACCAGCCGCTGGCCGTGCGCATGCGGCCCACGACGCTCGGCGAGTTCATCGGCCAGGAGCACCTGCTCGGCGAGGGCAGCGCGCTCCGCACGGCGCTCGAGGAGGGCCGCCCGCACTCGATGATCCTTTACGGGCCGCCGGGCACCGGGAAGACCACACTTGCGCGCCTGCTCGCGCTGAACTCGCGCGCGGCTTTCGAGGAGGCATCGGCCGTGAACGCCGGCCGGCAGGAGGTGCGCGAGGTGCTGGAGCGCGCCGCGCACCGCCGCAAGACCAGCGGCGAGGGCACGATCTTCTTCCTCGACGAGATCCACCGCTTCAACAAGGCGCAGCAGGACGCGCTGCTGCCGGCGGTGGAGGAGGGCCTCGTCACCCTGGTGGGCGCCACCACGGAGAACCCGTACTTCGAGGTGAACTCGGCGCTGCTCTCGCGCTCCACGATCTACGAGTTCCGCCAGCTCGAGGACGCGCACGTGCTGGCGCTCTTGCGGCGCTCGCTGTCGGACCAGCGCGGCCTGCCCGACGCCCCGCCCGTCGAGGACGAGGCGCTCGAGTTCCTCGCGGCGCGCGCGGAGGGCGATGCCCGCACGGCGCTCGCGGCGCTCGAGGTGGCGTGCGACACCGCGGGCGGGGACACGATCACGCTGCGCCACGCGGAGGACGCGCTTCAGCGCAAGGCGCTCCTCTACGACAAGGGCGGGGACCGCCACTACGACACGATCTCCGCCTGGATCAAGGCGACGCGCGGGTCGGACCCGGACGCGTCGATGCTCTACCTCGTGGAGATGCTCGAGGGCGGCGAGGACCCGCGCTTCATCGCGCGGCGCATGATCGTGTTCGCGAGCGAGGACGTGGGGAACGCGGATCCGCGGGCGCTACAGGTGGCCGTCGCGGCCGCGCAGGCGGTGGACCACGTGGGGTTGCCGGAGTGTGCCTACAACCTGGCGCAGGCGGCGATCTACCTGGCCCTCGCGCCGAAGTCCGACACGGTCAAGCGCGCGCTGAAGGGAGCGGGCGGATGGATCGCGGAGAACGGCGCTCCCGAGCCGCCGGGTTACCTCCGCAGCGCGGCATACCCCGGCGCGAAGGCCCTCGGCCGCGGGGCCGGCTATGACTACCCGCACGGTCGCCCAGAGGGGGTATCTTCGCAAGAGCTCATGCCGCCGGAGGCCGTGGGCGAGACCTTCGTCGAGCCGACGGATAGGGGTGAGGAGGCCGCTCTGCGCGCGCGACTCGAGGAGATAAGGCGCCTCCGCGGCCGCTGAATCCGCCGCACGAGATCCTGCAAGCGCCATTGGACTCTTGAAAGCCTGTATGCCACCCTCGATGGGTGCGTAGAAAGCTTCGTCAAGACCTGCTCGACCCGGGCGCGATGCTCGCCAGCGTGCACGAGCTGGACAGCGGCCTGCGGATCGGCCTGCGGCTCACCCGCCCGAGTGACGCTCCGCGCGTGCGCGCGTTCCTCGAGCGCCTCTCCACCGACACCCGCCGCAAGCGCTTCTTCATGTCGATGCCCGAGATCGAGGAGCGCGCGGTCAACCACTTCACCTTCTACAACCCGCGCGAGCGGATCGTGGTCGCCGCAACGGCGCCGGTCGCCGGCGTGGAGGCCGTGATCGGGATGGCCGACATCGCGCTCGTGGACACGGGCGTGGCCGAGCTCGGGATCGTGGTGGACGACGAGCACCAGGGCCAGGGAGTGGGCACGGCGCTTATCGAGGCCGTCGCCTCTCTCGCCGCCGCTCACGGCGCCACGCACCTGCGCGCCGAGATGCTCGACCACAACGCCCCGATGGCGCGGCTGCTCGAACACCTCGGGCGGACGATTCAGACGGTCGAGGACGGGCACGTGCTCGCGTACACCCGGCTGCCGCTGCGCGCCGACCGCCGCGCCGCCTGAGCCGGCACGGCAGAATGGCGCCCGTGGAGGCCGCCGCAACAGCAGCTCAGGCTGAGCTCGAGTCGTTCAATCCGGCCACGGGTGAGCGCGTGGGCTCCGTGCCGACGGTCGAGCCCGGCGAGGTGCAGGCGATCGTGGACGACGTGGCGAGCGTGCAGCCATTCTGGGCGCAGCTCCCGCTCGGCGACCGCGCGCGCTACATGCGCCGCGCCGCGCAGGCGATCATCGACGACCTCGACGGCATAGCCACGCTGCTCAGCCGCGAGCAGGGCAAGCCCATCAACGAGGCGTACGTGATGGAGCTCCTGCCCACGATCGACGCCCTGCACTGGATCGCCGACAACGGGCCCGGCATCCTCGGCGACGAGCGGATCAAGCAGCCGCAGATCTTCTTCAAGCAGAAGAAGGCGTGGTTCTCGTACGAGCCGCTCGGCGTGGTGGGCGTGATCGCGCCGTGGAACTACCCGTGGTCGATCCCGTTCGGCGAGGTGGCGATCGCGCTCATGTGCGGCAACGGCGTGGTGCTCAAGCCGGCGTCGCTCACGCCGCTGATCGGCGAGCGCATCCAGACGATCTTCGAGCGCGCCGGCGTGCCCGAGGGGCTCGTGCGCACGGTGCACGGCGGAGGCGCGGTGGGCAACGCGCTGGTTGAGTCGAGCGCCGCAAAGATCTTCTTCACCGGGTCGGTGGAAGTGGGCCGCCGGGTGGGCATGGCGTGCGCCGAGCGGCTCAAGGGCTGCGTGCTCGAGCTGGGCGGCAAGGACCCGCAGATCGTCCTCGCCGACGCAAACCTCGCGAACGCAGTATCCGGCTGCCTCTGGGGCGGCTTCGCCAACGCGGGCCAGACCTGCTCCGGCATCGAGCGCGTCTACGTGATGCGCGAGGTGGCCGAGCGCTTCACCGAGGGAGTGGTGGAGGGGGCGAAGGCGCTGCGCCTCGGCGATCCGCTGTCGTTCGACACCGAAGTCGGGCCGATGGTGTCCACGGACCAGTACGACATCGTGGTCGAGCTGGTGGAGGACGCGGTTGCGCATGGCGCCACGCTCCACTGCGGCGGGCCGGCCGAGGTGCCCGGCCTCGACGGGCGCTTCTACGCACCCGCCGTGCTCACCGGCGTAACGCACGGCATGCGCATCATGCGCGAGGAGATCTTCGGCCCCGTGATCCCGATCGTCACGGTGGACTCCGAGGAGGAGGCGGTGGAGCTCGCCAACGACTCGGAGTTCGGCCTAGGCGCGTCGGTGTGGTCGCTCGACCGTGAGCGCGCCACGCGCATCGGCCGCCGCATCGAGAGCGGCATGGTGTGGATCAACGACCACATGTACACGCACGGCGCCTGCCAGTGCGCGTGGGGTGGCGTGAAGCACTCCGGCCTCGGGCGTGCGCATTCGAAGTTCGGCTTCTACGAGTGCGTGAACGTCAAGCAGATGGTGTGGGAGCCGTCCCGCATCCGCGACTTCTGGTGGCATCCGTACGACGCCTCGCTCGCCGGCTCCCTCGACTCGGCGGCCAAGCTTCTCTACGGCCGCGATGCCGACAAGTGGGCCGCGTTACGCGCAGGAGCGCTGCCGTTGACCAAGCTCGCCGCAAAGATGTTGCGTCCGCGCAAGTAGGGAGTACGGAGTAAGGAGTGGGGAGCGGCTGGCAGCTAACCAGTCTCCCTACTCCCTACCCATCACTCCCTACACTCAGCAACATGCCAGCAGCCGCCTACGCCGGAAAAGAATGCGTCTGCCAGCTCCGCAAGGGGATCTGCGACCAATCGTGCGTGCGGGGCATGCTCGACACGCCGTTCTACATCGCGTGCCTGAAGCTCACCGGGCGGCGCTGCGTGGTGATCGGCGGGGGCGACATCGGCCTCGAGAAGGTCGAGGGCCTGTTGGCGTGCGAGGGCGATGTCACGCTCATCGCGCCGGACGCGATCGAGCCGCTGCGCGAGCTCGCCGCTGAGGGATCCATCACGTGGGAGCAGCGTGAGTACGCGGGCCCGGCGGACCTCGAGAGCGTGTTCATGGTGATCGCCGCCACGAACGACACCGACGTGAACATCCGCGTGTACGAGGACGCCGAGGCACGCGCGATGCTCGTGAACGTGGTGGACGTGCCGCCGCTTTGCAACTTCATCCTGCCGGCCATCTTCCGCAGCGGCCCGCTCGCGATCGCGATCTCCACGGCCGGGGCGAGCCCGGCGCTCGCCAAGCGCATCAAGGCCGAGATCGCGGGGGCGTACGGCGAGCCTTACGCCCGCCTCGCCGAGCTGCTCAACGAAGTGCGCGGCTGGGCGAAGGGGACACTCCCGACCTACCAGGACCGGAAGGTCTTCTTCGAGGCGATAGTCAACGGTGATCCCGACCCGGTCGAGCTGCTCCGTCAGGGCGACGAGCAGTCCGTGCGCGATCTGATCGCGGCAGCCCAGCGCTCGGCCACGCCAGCCGCCGCATAGCCGAGCAGCTCTCCCATCTCGATGACGAGGGCAATGCCCGGATGGTCGACGTGGGCGCAAAGGCGGTCACCGACAGGCGAGCGGTGGCGGAGGGAGTGGTGCGCATGGCGCCGGACACGGCCGCGGCGGTAGCCGCCGGGAATGCTCCCAAGGGCGACGTGATCTCCACCGCCCGGATAGCCGGCATCCAGGCTGCCAAGCGCACTGCCGAGCTGATTCCGCTGTGCCACCCGCTGCCGCTCTCGTTCGTGGACGTGACGATCGAGGTGGACGCGCAGGCCGGCACGGTCACGATCCGATCTGAGGCGCGTACGAGCGCACAGACCGGGGTGGAGATGGAGGCGCTCACCGCGTGCTCGGTGGCGGCTCTCACCGTCTACGACATGGTGAAGGGCCTCGAGCGCGGCGTGCGGATCTCGGATGTGAGCCTGGTGGAGAAGACGGGCGGCAGGCACGACTGGCGGCGCGAGTGAACGTCCACCAGACCGCGGCCAAGGCGTGGGGCGAGTCGGCCGAGCTGTACGACCGCGCGCGCCCAGGCTACCCGCCCGAGGCGATCGATTTCTTCCATCAGCTCGGTCTTGGACCCGACAGCGACGTGCTCGACCTGGCCGCGGGCACCGGGAAGCTCACGCGCGCGCTCATTGCGGCGGGGGCGCGAGTGACGGCGGTGGAGCCTCTCTTCGCGATGCGCCAGATGCTCCAGCAGCGCCTGCCGGAGGCGACGGTGATGGAGGGAACCGCGGAGCGCATCCCCGTGCAGGACGAGTCGGTGGACCTCGTGACCGTCGGCCAGGCGTTCCACTGGTTCGACGCCGCCGCCGCGATGCGTGAGATAGCGCGGGTGCTCAAGCCGGGCGGCGGCCTCGCTGCGATCTGGAACGTGCGGGACCAAAGCGTGGAGTGGATGGCGATGATCAGCGAGCTGATCGACGTGCCCCGCAGTGACACGCCAAGCCACGCGAGCGAGATCTGGCGCAAGCCCTTCGATGCGGATGGCAGCCCGTTCGAGCCGCTCCGCCTCGAGACGTTCAAGCATCGTCAGGAGGTGAGCCGTCCCGACGCCGTGGATGTGTTCGCCTCCCGCAGCTACGTATCGGCGCTGCCGGAGGACGAGCGCAACCACCTCCTCGAGCGCGTGGCCGAGCAGCTTCCCAAGACCGACCTCGTGGAGATCCCGTACGTCACCGAGCTGTATTGGACCCGCAAAGCCACGTAGGGTGGTCGGCCGAATGCGAGCGGCGGTGCTGACCATCTCGAGCTCGAGGACGCGGCGCGAGGACGACGAGTCCGGCAACGTGCTCGTCGCCTTCTGCGAGGAGGCTGGACTCGAGACGATCTACGACGCGGTGTCGGACGACCGCGCCGCGATCGTCGCGGCGCTCAAGCGGCTCGCGGACAACGAGCAGGTGCGCTTCATCTTCACCACCGGCGGCACCGGGCTGACGCACGACGACGTCACGCCCGAGGCCACACGCGACGTGATCGATCGCGACGCACCGGGCTTCGCCGAGGCGATTCGCGTGGAGTCGCGCACCCACACCCCGCTCGGCATCCTCACGCGCGGCGTGTCAGGCATTCGCGGCCGCACGCTCATCGTGAACTTCCCGGGATCGCCCAAGGCGGTCCGGCAGTCCTGGCCCGTCGTCGAGCCCACGCTCAAGCACGCGGCCGAGACGCTGGAACGTGCCTGAGGAAGCGCTTCTAGAGGCCCAGGCTCTCGAGCGGCGATACGGGGAGCGGACGGCGCTCGCCGATGTGTCGTTCACGCTGCAGCCGGGCCAGACGCTCGGCCTCTTCGGCGCCAACGGCGCGGGCAAGAGCACGCTGCTGCGCATCCTCGCCACCCTGCTGCGCCCGCACGGCGGGACGGTGCGCGTGCTGGGCGGAGCGCTGCCGGATGAGGCGTGGAAGGTGCGCGGCCGCGTGGGCTACGTGGGCCACGAACCGCTGCTCTACCGCGAGCTGAGCGGCCGGGAGAACCTGCTGTTCCACGCGCGTCTCCATCGAGCACCCGAGTCACGGGTGGACGAGCTGATCGCCGCGGTGGGGATGCAGCGCCGCTCTGCCGATCCCGTGCGCGAGCTCTCCCGAGGGATGGTGCAGCGGCTCTCAGCGGCGCGCGCCCTGCTGCACGACCCGCCACTCCTCCTCCTGGACGAGCCGTACTCGGGGCTCGACCCCGCGGCGCGCGAGCTGCTCGATCCGCTGATCGGCAAGCCGTCGGGACGCACGCGCGTGCTCGTGTCGCACGACCTCGAGGCGGGCGCCGCCGAGTGCGACGTCGCGCTGGGCCTGCGCGCCGGGCGCCAGATGTATCTCGGCAACCCGGACCCTTCTGCGCTGCGGAGCCTCTACGAATGATCGGCACCGCCTGGGCGATCCTCCGCAAGGACCTCCAGATCGAGCTGCGCACGAAGGAGTCCGTGCCAGCGATGGCGCTCTTCAGCGTGACCGTGTTCGTGCTGTTCCACTTCGGCCTGCAGCGCAACGCGCTCGAGGGCGACCTCGCGGCGGGCGTCCTGTGGGTGACGCTGATCCTCGCCACCGTGCTCGGCGTGAACCGCCT
>DATEPK010000161.1:0-12804 GCA_035273245.1 Thermoleophilaceae bacterium | reverse complement strand
ATGCAAATCGCATACATCATCGTCGTGGCGGTCTTCACGGCCGTGCTGAGCATGTCGGCCCGCATGAAGCTGGTTCGTGACCCGGTCGCGGTAGAAGTGATCGGCGGTGTGGTCGGGGTGCCGCTGAGCCTCTTTCCCCTGCTCGCCCTGCTCGAAGTGGCGGGTGCCTTGGGCCTGCTTGTCGGTATTGGGCTAAAGCCGCTCGGCGTCGCCGCGGCGGGTTGCCTGGTTGTCTACTTCGTGGTCGCGATCGGGTCGCATTTGCGTAAGCGCGACCTGATTCCTGGCCACGTCGTCCCCGCGGTGGTGATGCTCGTGATCTCGGCCGCGGCTCTGGCGCTCAGGCTAGCCGCGTAGGCCCTGGCTATTTGACGGCGACGATCTGGACCGGACGGATGTCCGGAGCCTTGGCCAAGAGCTCGTCGCCGACTTGGCCGAGCGCCTTCGGTATTTCGCTATCGACGTGCGCCTGGCGGCCCCGCTCGTTTTCGAACGTGTCGAAGATCCCGTCGGTAGCGGCCGAGGTCATTCCCTCGTTCCGGCTTGGCCTCCAGCAGCGCAAGGATCCCCAACTTACTGCCCCGGACGTTACGTGCCGTGCGGCTCAGCTTGCCTCCTCGAGCGCCTCCGGCACGAGCGGCGCGGCAGCCCCGCGTATCGTGGGCTCGATTGCCAGACGCGGGAGCCGCCGCTCGAGCGCGCCCGGCAGCGCCCAGGTGCGGCGTCCCAGCAGCGTCAGTACCGAGGGGAGCAGCAGGCTCCGCACTACGAACGCGTCGAGGAAGACGGCACTCGCCAGGCTGAGACCGAACAGCTTCACCACCCGCTGGTCGCCTACGACGAACGAGATGAAGACGCAGACCATGATGGTCGCGGCGGCGGTGACGACACGACCGGTCGAGCCGACGCCTTCGACCATTGCCGCGGTGGGATCGCGCCGCCGTAGCCACGCCTCATGGATCCGCGAGATGAGGAACACCTCGTAGTCCATAGACAGGCCGAAGACGATCGCGAAGAGGAAGACGGGAATGAACGCTTCGATCGGTCCGGACTTCACGTTGAAGAGGCCGCCGAGCCAGCCGTATTGGAACACGGCGACCACCACGCCGAGGGACGCGCCGACGGACAGTAGGTTCATCACCGCGGCCTGGATTGGTATTGCGACCGAGCGGAAAACCGTTACGAGCAGTAGTCCGGCGAGGATGATCACCGCCGCTATGAAGACCGCCAGCTTCTGGCCGACGACGTGGGCGAAGTCGATCCCGCTCGCGGTCGATCCGCCCACCAGGAGCCTCGCCCCGGTGCGCTGCGCCACTGACGGCAGGCGGTCGTGGCGCAGGCGGTTCACCAGGTCGGTCGTGGCCTTCGACTGGGGCGCCGTGCGGGGAAAGGCCTGGTAGACGGCGGTCGTCCCCGACGGGCTGAGCGTAGGCGCCGACACGGACTTCACGCCCGGTGTTCTGCTCACCGCGGACGAGATCTGCGCCAGGGCGGGGCTGTCGCCCGCGTGTGGCAGCTGGGCCACGACCTGCAACGGCCCGTTGAAGCCCTTGCCGAAGCCATCCGTGAGCAGGTCATATGCGCGGCGGCTGGTGAGGCTCGTCGGATCGTTGCCTGCGTCGCTCTGGCCGAGGCGCAGCGAGAGCGCCGGCACCGCGAGCACGAGCATGATCGCGAGCCCAGCCACCAGCGAGACCCACGGATGACGGCTCACGAGCGCCGCCCAACGTGGCCATCCGGCCTGCCGGTAGCCGCGCTTGGGGGCTCGTGCACGGCGCCCGATGCGCTCGCCGAAGCGTGACAGCAGCACCGGCATGACGGTGAGCGCGGCGAGCATCGTGAGGGCTACGGAAAGTGCGGAGGCGAGCGCCGCCGCGTCGAGCAGGCTGATGCCGAGCACGACCATGCCGAGCAGCGCGATGATCACCGTGATGCCGGCGAACAGTACGGCGCGCCCGGCCGTGTCCATGGCGGCCGTGATCGAGCCCTGCATGTCCTGCCCGGCATGCAGGTTCTCGCGGAAGCGTGTGACGATGAACAGCGCGTAGTCGATGCCCACGCCGAGCCCAAGCAGCGCCGCGAGCTGGGTGGAGAAGTCCGGGGTGTCGATCGTGCGCGAGAGAAGACCTATCAAGCCGAGTGCGGTACCCAGGCCCAGCAGGGCCGTGAGGATCGGCACGCCGGCCGCAAGGACCGAGCCGAAGGTGACGAGCAGCACGACGATCGCCGCCATCAGCCCGATAGCGGTGGCCGCTCCGAGCGAGGGCCGGTGGGCCTCCTCGATCGCACGTCCGCCCAGCTCGACCTGGACTTCATTTGAGCGCGCGCTGCGCGCCACGGAGATCACGCGTTCGACCGCGGCCCTGGGCAACCGCTCGGGCAGGTCGTCGAAGGTGACCGTGGCGAACGCGGTGTGACCGTCGGCCGAGACGGCGCCGGAAGCCGCGGCGCCGTACGGGCTCTGCACCGCGCTCACGTGGGGAAGGCGGCCCACGCGAACGAGCACCGGCTGGAGCCGCGCGCGGACGGCGGGATCGCGGACACTGCCGTCGTTGGTATGGACCACGATTTGATCGAGGTCGCCGGACCGTGCCGGGAAGTCTCGCTTCAGGAGGTCAGACGCCCGCTGGGAGTCGGTCCCGGCGAGCGAGAGGTTGTTCACGAAGTGGGTGCCCGCCTTGTGGGAGGCTGCCGTCGCGAGCACGAGCGCAACGAGCCAGCCGCCCAGGACGATGCGTTTGTGATTCATCGTCCAGGCGGCGAGGCGCGCGAGCGGGCCGTGGCTCGTGCCTGCAGTGGAGGGGCAGGTGGGGTCGATCATGGGGCTCTTCCTAGGTCTTGGCGATCACGCGGCAGCGGCGGCGGGGGCTTCTCGTGCGGCGCGCAACGCGCTCGCCCACCAGACGAGGTCGTCGAGGAGGAGATGGGCCTCGGGATCCTGTGGGGCGCGTAGCTCGCCGCTGTCGCTGATCCGCTCCCAGACGCGCGGTATGGCGATCTGCCGCCGTAGCGGAACGATGCTCAGCTCGATCACGACCTGACGCAGCTGCTCTACGGCGCGTAGGCCGCCGCTCGCCCCGCCGTATGAGACGAAGCCCATCGGCTTTCGGTTCCACTCGGCGAACAGGTGGTCGAGCGCGTTCTTTATCGCGGCGGGGTAGCCATGGTTGTACTCAGGCACAACCAGCACGTAGCCGTCGGCGGACGCGATCTTCGAGGCCCAGTCGCGCGCGGCCGCGTCGCGGGAATCGGGCCCCATCGGAGGCGTGGCCTGCGTCAGGAACGGGAGAGCGAAGTCGGCCAGGTCGACTAGCTCGGCGTTGAGGTCGCCGCGCGCGCTCGCCAGCTTGGCGAGCCAGCGGGCGATCGGTTCGCCGCGGCGCTGCTCGCGGGTCGAGCCGAGGATGATCTGAATGTGCGGGTTGTCAGGCATTGTGTGGTCTCCGGTCTAGGGATCGTCAGTGGGTGCGGTCGAGGCCGCCGTCCGTCACTTCACGGAGGCGCGGGTGAAGGTGCGGACCGCGATCGCCGTGAACGCCAGGGCGTAGGCGGCGACAACCGCGAGGCTGAGCCACGCCTCCGTGGCGGGGTTGTGGGCGCCCCAGATGTCGTGTAAGCCCGTTCCGTGCGGATCGACGAAGCCGTAGCGCATCAGCGCAAGCGCGTGGGTGAGGGGCAGAGCCTTCGCGATGGCGGTCAGCGCGCCGGGCATCGCTGCGATCGGGAAGAGCGCGCCCGCGAGAAAGAAGGGCAGGACCGCGACGGCCGGGGTGGCGCCGATGTAGTCCTCCTGCTTGGCGACCCTGCTGGCGATCGTCTCGGCGAGGCCGTACATGAAGATGGTGAACAGCAGGGCGGCGCCGACGAACCATGCGACCCCAGCGCCTGTGATGTGGAAGTGCCCGCCTCGAACAGCCGAGAGCCCGATCAGTACGGCCACCTGTAGCGCCGAGAGCGCAATCGCGACGATCAGGTTGCCGAGTACGAGAAACGCTCGTGGCACCGGAGCGGCCAGCAGCTCGCGCTGGGCGCCGCTGTGGCGGTCGACGAGCACGCTCAGCCCGGCGAAGATGCATGTGAGCGGCACGACCAGTCCGACGGCGCCGACGCCGACGAACGACGTGTAGTCGATGTGTGAGTTGAGGCCGCCGGTTGCGGCCTTCAGCGCGGGCGCGACCACAAGCGCGAGCAGTGCCGGCCCGACCAGCGGCACGGCGATCTGGCGGGGATTGTGGGCGGTCAGTGCCACGCGTCGGCCGGCGATTGTGCGCAACGCGCGGCCGGTCGGGATTTGCTGTGGAGCGGCCGCAGGCTGTGCGCGCGCCGCTTGGTCTGCAACGGTGGTGGCCATGGGACGGGTCCTTTCGTGGTGATCTCAGGCGGCGACGGCCAATTCGGTCCCGGTCAGCCGCAGGTAGACATCGTCGAGGGTGGGTTGGCGGCTGCTGATGGCGCTCGTGCTCAGTCCCGCCTGGCTGATCGCGGTGATCGCGTCGCCGGCGCTCGTGTCGTGCAGCGGGATGGTCAGCGTCTGGCCGACGACGTACGCGTCGTGGGCGCTGATCCCGAGTGCGCCGAGCGCGTCCAGCGCGACCGCTGTGTCGCCGTCGACCCGGACTTCGAGGAGCTCGCCTCCGAGGCCGGCGAGCAGCGCCGCGGGCGTATCTAGGGCGACGATTGCGCCGGCGTGGATGATCGCGACGCGATCGCAGAGGCGCTGCGCCTCCTCGAGATAGTGGGTCGTCAGCACGATCGTCATGCCGTCGCGCTCGCGCAAGCTGGCGATCGCGTCGAGCAGTTCGAAACGGATGCGCGGATCCAGACCGACCGTGGGCTCGTCGAGGAACAGCACTCGCGGCCGTGACACAAGGGCGCGCGCGATCTCGAGCCGGCGTCGCTGCCCACCGCTATAGCTGCCGACCTCACGGTCGAGGATGTCCGCGATGCCTAGCGCCAGGGCGAGTTCTGCGATGCGTTCGCTGGCCGCCCGTGGCTCGGTCCCCCACAGCTTGGCGTGCAGCTCGACGTTCGCCCGGCCGCTGAGGCCGCGATCGACGACGGGCTCTTGGAAGACGACGCTGCTGACGGCGCGCGCCTTGAGCGGCTGCACCGCGACGTCGAAGCCGGCGAGCGCGGCGGAACCGGCGGTCGGCGCGATCGTGGTCGTCAGCATGCCGATTGTCGTCGACTTGCCTGCGCCGTTCGGCCCCAACAGCCCGAAGACCTCGCCAGGCGCGACCGCGAAATCGAGCCCCTTCACCGCCTCGACGCCGCCGGAGTAGGTCTTTGTGAGGCCGAGGGCCTCGACAGCCGGCACTTCATGCGCGCTCCTCATATGACCGTCTCCCATTCGATTTCTGATCACGTAGTACGTCTCGTCGTCCTAGCGTTACAGATCTGGCTCGTAATTTTTAAGCGAACTGGCGGTCTTCGTTAATTGGACCGTCGACAACCGGGCGGTCTGGGAGACTTGACGGGTGACGCCGAGGAGCCATCAAGAGCGGGACGAGGCCGCTCGCCTTGACCGGGCAGCCGGGCGGCCGCTCGACGAGAGCGTTGGTAAGGCGATCCTCGACGCCGCCTGGCGGCTTCTGCTCGCCGACGGTTACTCGCGCATGTCTATTGCGCGCGTGGCGGACGAGGCGCAGGTCGGCCGGCCGGCGATCTACCGCCGCTACGCCGACAAGGCCGAGCTCGTGGCGGCGGTCATCGCCGACAAGACGTCACGCGTGCCGCCGATCGATACCGGCAGTGCGCGCGGGGATCTGGTTGCGCACCTCGAGTTCGCGCGGAAGCGCTTCGCGATGGCGCTCGCGGGCACGCTGCTCGTAGAGCAGAGCAAGCACCCGGAGCTCATGCGCGAGTTCCGGCACGGGATGCTCGTGCCGCGGCGGGACGAGGTTGCAGCCGCGCTCGAGCGCGGCAAGGAGCGTGGCGAAGTGCGACCGGACCTGGACGTGAAACTCGCGGCCCACGCGGTGTTCGGCAGCTTCGTGTACCACCACCTAGTCGCGGGACGCCCTGGACGAGGGTGGGCCGAGCGGGTGGTCGACACCCTGTGGGCGGGATTCGCGGCCACCGGCAAATGAGCCGCGCGATCCTCAGCCGCGGGGCAGGCTAAAGCGCACGACGGTACCCGCCGGGGCATCAGCCAGCCAGATCCGCCCGCCGTGAGCCTCCACGATCGCGCGTGCGATGGCGAGCCCGAGGCCGGCGCTCCCGTTAGTCCGGGAGCGGTCGCTGCTGCCCTGAACGAAGGCGTCGAATATGCAGGCCCGGTCCTCCTGGCCAATCCCGCTGCCGGTGTCGGCCACCTCGATCTCGACCGCCCCGTTCAGCTGCTCGGCGCGGACCGTGACGCTGCCGTCGGCCGGTGTGTGCCGGATGGCGTTCTGGATCAGATTGAAGAGGACGCGCTGGATCCGTTCCGGGTTCGCGCGCGCGTAGGTGTTCGGATAGCCAAGCTCGGTGCGGACCGCCACGCCCTCGGCCTCGGCCTCGGGCCGCATGGCGTCGACCGTTTCTTCCACCAGCTCGGCAACCTTCACCTGTTCCATCGTCCAGCGGATGTCGCCGGCCTCGAGTCGCGACAGCTCGAACAGATCGTCGATGAGCCCGCTCAGTGCACGTACGTGCACGGCCATGCGCGCCGCGTACTCGCGCCGTGTGCGGTCGTCCACCACGCGGTCCTCGATCGCCTCGGCCAGCACCTGGATCGACGCGAGCGGTGTGCGCAGGTCGTGCGACACCGCGGCCAGCAGATCGCGACGGGCGTGGTCGGCGGCTGAGCGCGCCTGCTCCTCGTTGCTGAGCCGCTCGACCATGCGCTCGACGTCGAGCGCGAGCCCGGCCAGCTCGTCGCGGGCGCCGGTCTTGATCTTGACGCTACGTTCCCCCCGCCCGACGTCGGCCAGCCCGCTGCGCACCGCCTCCAGGTCGGACAGGACGCGAGCTCCGAGCGCGCGCGCCGCCCACAGGCCGAGCAGGCAGCTGTAGGCGACGACCATCAGGGTGAACAGCACGTCCATGTGAGACACGAGCATCAGCCATGCGAACAGCCCGACGGCCACGAGCAGCTGACCGAGCACGAGCGCCACGGAGAGCAGTACCTGCCGCCGCAGCCCGCCGGCGCGCTCGCGCTGCAGCACGAGTAGGCGAGCGCCAAGCACCGTGACCAGCCCGAGGGGCAGCAGGATCTCGAGCGTCTCGCGGCCAGCATGGTCGCCGTAGAGCGCGAGCGCTATGCCCGCCGCGCCTGCGGCGGCGAACAGCGCGAGCGCGAGGCCGCGCCAGGTCACGGCTGGAAGCGGTAGCCCACGCCCCACACCGTCTCGATGAAGCGCGGCACGGCCGCATCCGGTTCGATCTTGGAGCGCAGGCGGCGAATGTGGACGGTGACGGTGGACGAATCCGTGTAGAACGAGTACTGCCAGACCTGGTCCATCAGCTGCTGGCGTGTGAAGGCCTGGCCAGGGTGGCGTGCAAGGAACATCAGTAGGTCGAACTCCCGCTGGGTGAGCGGCGCCTCTTCGCCATCAACCTCGACGCGGCGCGCCGCCGGGTCGATCTCGAGGCCGTCGAAGCGAAGCGGTGGTTCGTGCGCTGCGACGGTGTCCACCCGGCGGAGCACGGCATCGACTCGAGCCACGAGCTCCGCCGGGGAGAACGGCTTCACCACGTAGTCGTCGGCGCCGAGCCGCAAACCGACTACGCGATCGGTCTCCTCGCCCTTGGCGGTCAGAAGGATGATCGCCGTGCGGTTGCGCTCGCGGTCGCGGATCCGCCGCATGACCTCGAGGCCCGCGATGCCGGGCAGCATCAGGTCGAGCACGACGAGATCGGGTGGGTGCCGCTCGACCTCCTGGAGCGCCGTCACGCCGTCGCCGGCCACGGTCGTCCTGTAGCCGGCCCGATCCAGGTAGCGGCTCACAACCTCGCCGATGGTGGCCTCGTCGTCGACGATGAGCACCGATCCGCGAGCGTGCCGCCCATCAGCCATCGCAAGCGATTCTGGCAGTGCGCTGTCTGGCCGTCGACTGGGAGGCCACGCTGTTCACACTCTGTTAAGCACCCACAGGCTCGTTTGACCGAGCTCGATCAGGTAGCGCAGCTCCGCGCCACGGTCCACCGGCGGCGTCAGAAACGCGCCCCAGCTCTGACCACGACTCGTAGACGGCCGCGATGTCCGCTACCCGGATGTTGAGGAAGCTCGAGACAAAGTGCGCACCGAGCGGCGGCGCCACGGTCACCTCTGGCTTGTCCTCCATAGCCACCGCCACGTTACAGGACGGTCTCGTATTGTGACGTAAGCGCGACGTAAGGTTTGCTCCGTAGCATCGGACCCGGACGTGTCCTCCTGTTCATCGAGTCCGCTGCGGACGCCCCCTGGTGAGGCCCGGCTGGTCTGCTCGCTCCAGGCGGGTGACGAGGCGGCGTTCGCGGCGATGGTGGAGCGCTATCACTCCGCGATGGTCAGGCTGGCAGTGTCGTATGTGCGGGAGCGGTCGGTGGCGGAGGAGGTGGCGCAGGAGACGTGGCTCGCCGTCTTGGAGGGCATCGCCCGCTTCGAGCAGCGCTCGAGTTTTCAGACCTGGTTGTTCACGATCCTCACCAACCGCGCCAAAACCCGCGGCCGGCGCGAGGCGCGATCGGTGCCGATGTTCTCGCTTGGCTCCGTGAATGCCGACGAGGCGGCGGTGGATCCGCACCGTTTCGAGCCCGAGGGGGCCGCGCACTGGCCGGGCGGCTGGGCCGAGCCGCCGCGCTCTTGGGGCAACGCTCCTGAGCAGCGGCTGCTTGCAAAAGAGGCTCGGGATTTGATCCTCGAGGCAATCGGCGGGCTGTCCGTCAGCCAGCGAGCCGTGATTACCCTGCGCGACATCGAGGGGTTTACCGCGCAGGAGGTTTGTGAGGTCCTCGAGCTGAGCCAGGCCAACCAGCGGGTGCTGTTGCACCGCGCCCGATCGAAGGTCCGGCAGTGGCTCGAGGACTACATGGACGGACCCGTCGACGGTTGACCTACACGAGGCCGTCGAGGATCGCGAGCACGTCCGATGGCTCCGCGCGCTCCGTCCAATCGCCGCGCACATGCGCGTAGCGCCGGGCCGCGGCGCATCAGCGCCGCTAGGCGGACCACCTCTCCGTTCTGGGCGGGGAGCGCGAAGTCCGTGGCTGCGGCGCCGACGCGAGGCGCGCGGCTCGCGAAGTCCAGCGCGGCGAGTCGAGCCGCCGCCGAGGTGAAGCGGTCCACCAGCTCGGCAGGAGCCTGGTCGACGATCTCCTGCAGCTTGCGACGCTGCTCACGTAGGTTGGACCTGTCCTCACTTCCATTCCCTCCCGAGATGAAGCCAGGGCCGGAAGCAGTCGCGCTCCCGGCCCTGGCGTAGACGACCGATCGGTCTGGCGGCTACCTCGCGGCGACGCCTGCCGCTGCGGCACCGGCCGGCAGCGAAGCGGAGCCGAGCTCGGTGAGCTCCCCGCCCTGGACGTCGAACTCGCCAACCGCGCCGACGCCGCTCTCGTCGACGTACAGCGTGCGGCCGTCAGTGCTCAGCCGGGCATCGACCGCTCCGACCCCGGACTGACTGCTGACCTGCGTCGAGCCAAGGAGAGTCAGCGTCCCATCCCGGGCAATCGAGTAGCGGGAGATGCTGCCCGAGGCGGTGTTCACCGTGAACAGGAACTCACCGTCGTGGGTGATCTCGACCCAGCATGGCGCCGTCTGGAGATCGGCGAACGGCGAGGCACCGATCGACGATAGGGCGCCGTCCAGGGCCACGCTGAACGCCGAGACCGTGCCCTGGCCCGCAGGGCCGTGAGCGTTCGAGACGAACAGCTGGCTCGAATCGGTGGGACGGAACTCGCTGCCGAACGGGCCCGGTCCCTGGGCGGCGAAGGGAGACCCCGCCGCGGCGCTCAGGCGGCCGTCACGGCCGACGCTGAAGCTGTCGATCAGCGAGCTGCCGACCCGCGTGGCGATGAGGTTCGTTCCGGTGGAGTTGAACAGCACATCGCCGGGCTGGGCATTGTCGGGGAGTGCCACTGTTGAACCGCCAAGCGGCCGCAGGTGGCCGCCACCGCTGAGCTCGAAGCCCGTGTAGTTCGAGCCGCCTGGTCCGGCGTTCGCCACATACACCAGGCCGTCGTGCTCCGCGATGCTCACGGGAGTCGACCCGCCGGACGAAACCACGCCATGCGGGACAGGCCTCAGTCCGCCGTCGTGCTGGATCCGCAGGACCGAGATCTGGTTGCTCCCTGCATCGGCCGCGATGACGTAGCGGCCATCACTCGTCACCTGGATCGCGCCCTGGGACGCGAGCCCGGATCCAGTGCCCGCACCGCCGGCGTTGAAGGGCGAGCCCGCCAGCGGCGTCAGCCGCCCATCGGCCTGCCGAGCGAAGCCGGCCACCGTATTGGTGCCCGCGGCGTTGTCATTCACGTACACGAAGCCCGCCTGGTGTGACTGCGCCGCTGATGCGACGGCCGGCGCGGCGACGGCTCCGACAAGAGCCACGAGGCCCGCGACGATGGGCCGCCACCAAAGCCTTGGCAGAAAGTGCATGAGATCTCCTTGCTTGTGGGATTGACCAACCGCACGGTTAGTCCCACGCTTGGAGAACCGGTTTCAGGTCACGGGGTCAATGACATCGAATCGTTAGAACTTCCGCCCGCCAGTGGTTACGCTGCCCGGCCGACTGGGTTCTTCGAATCAGCAGCTCCACCTCTCGCCGCTGGGCAGCCTGGTCGAGGCGTGATGCGCCGGTTCCAGGTGTTGATCGTGGAGGTGATCACGAGCGCGGCGAGGGCGGTCTGGTCTGGGGCTAACGCATCAGACCGTGCGCGCCAAGGACAGCCAGGCACGAGCGCTTCTCCTCAGCCTGGTTGCCTGTGCCCGCGGCCGCGATGTCCGCGACGCGATCGCCCCGGCTCGACCCCCTGCCAGATCTGATGTGTCCAAAAGGTGTCCGAAACGAAAGAGCGGAACCCGGCGACTGCCCGGATTCCGCTTTGTGGAGCCAAGCCGACGGAGGGATTCGAACCCTCGACCCCCGCTTTACGAGAGCGGTGCTCTGGCCAACTGAGCTACGTCGGCAACGACCGGGTCAGTCTAGCTAGCGTCCGCGCTCGATTATCGAAGCCCGCGCGCGTCTCAAACTGCCCCCGAGGACACGACTTCGGCGAGCAGGCTGACCCCCCGAGCGATCGCCGGCTCCGGCAGGTAGGCGTGTCCCATGACGAGGCCGGGCGGGTGGTCGCCGGTGTAGCTGTGCAGGGAGAGCCCCTCGATGCCCACGCCGCGGCGTGCGGCCGCTGTCAGAAGCGCCGGCTCGTCGAGCGAGTCCGGAATCGCCACCGTCAGGTGCAGCCCGCCGCCGCCGGACGACGGTCGCCAGTCGGGTAGCTCGCGCGCGAGCGCATCCAGGAGGTGTTCTCGACGCTGCCGGTACCGGCGCCGCATGCGCCGCAGGTGGCGTTCGAGCTCGCCACGGGCGATGAAGTCCGCGAGCGCGAGCTGCCCCGCGATCTCCGAGCCTGCGTCCTCGATCGCCTTCGCGGTGATGAGCGCCCAGGACATCCACGAGGGAGGCAGCATCCAGCCGAGACGCATACCTGGAGTGAGGCGCTTGCTCGCCGAGCCGATGTAGAGCACCCGGTCAGGGGCGATTCCTTGAAGCGAACCGATCCGGTCGCCGCCGAGCTCGGCGTCGTAGTCGTCCTCGATGATCAGCCGGTCGCCGCGGTCTGCCCAATCGATCAAGGCCGCCCGGCGTCGCGCGCCGAGAACGGCACCGGTGGGAAATTGGTGCGCCGATGTGACCACGACCGCGTCGGCGCCGCTGGCCTCGAGCTCCGCGACGTCGATCCCCTCGTCGTCGACCGGGATCGGCGTGACCGTGAGCCCGGCCTCTTCGACGATGAGGCGCTGGGCGTGCCAGCCGGGGTCCTCCAGGGCGAGGTGCTCGATGCCGCTCGCGCGAAGCCACCGGCATGTGAGCGACAGCCCTTGGCGAAAGCCGGTGCACACGATCACATGCTCTGGATCTGCCTCCGCGCCGCGGACCCGGCCGAGGTAATCGGCCAGCGCCGTCCGCAGCTCGGGGGCGCCGCGAGGGTCGCCGTAGCCGACGGCATCGAGTGCTGTCTCGCGCCAGGCGGCGCGCAGCGACCGCAGCCAGCGGGCGCGCGGGAACCCGGCGAGGTCCGGCAGACCGGGAGTGAAGTCGTAGGCGAATTTCTCCAGCAGCGAAGGCGCCGGCGGACGCGGTGGTTGCGCCCGCACGCCGCCCGCCACGCAAACGGGCGCGCCCTGGCGACTCTCGAGATACCCCTCGGCACACAGCTGTTCGTACGCCGAGGTCACGACCCCGCGCGAGATGCCGAGCTCGGCGGCGAGCCCGCGGCTCGACGGCAGCCGAGCGCCGGCGGCGAGGCTGCCCTCGCGGATCGCGTCGCGCAAGGCGCGCTCGAGCTGTTCATACAGCGGCTGGTCGCCGTCGCGATCGAGCTCCAGCAAGAGATCAACTGGCCCTCTCGAATGGCCCACAACTGGAACTGTACGGAAGGCCAGATCTCCTTTAGCTTGCCGGACATGAGCGAGATCACAGTTGTCGGAGGCGGGGTCGCGGGTCTGACTGCGGCGATCACTTGCGCCGAGGGCGGCGCGAGCGTCAGGCTGTACGAGGCGCACGAGCAGTTGGGCGGGCGCGCCCGCAGCACCGATGGGCCCTACAAGGCCAACCTGGGTCCGCACGCGATCTATGCGGGCGGCGTGCTGTGGGAGTGGCTGACGAAGCGCGGCCTGAT
>DATEPK010000160.1:0-3040 GCA_035273245.1 Thermoleophilaceae bacterium | reverse complement strand
AGCATCCCGGGCACCTCCATGTCGCCCGTGAACATCGCCTCGCCGCGCAGCTTCTCGCGCGCGTCGAGCCGCGTGCGCGAGCGCCCGACCTCGCGCGTTCCGGTGCCGGTGACGACGGTCAAGCCGCCACTTCCCCGATGTCGCGCGCGGCTTCGAGAATCGCGCGGTAGCCGGTGCAGCGGCAGAGGTTGCCGTCGAGCCCGTGCCGGATGTCCTCCTCGGTCTCGAGGTCGCCCGCGTCCCGCAGCGACTTCAGCGTGAGCAGAAACCCCGGCGTGCAGAACCCGCACTGCACGGCCGCGTGCCGCTCGAAGGCGGACGCGTAGTGCTCGAACTCGGGGAGCTCCGAGAACCCCTCGATCGTGAGCACGTCGCGCCCGGCCGCCTCACAGGCGAGATAAGTGCAGGCACTAACCGGGCCGCCGTCCACGAGGACGGTGCAGCTGCCGCACACCTGCACGTCGCAGGAGCGCTTCGCGCCAGTGAGCCGGAAGTGGTCGCGCAGCAGGTCGAGCAGCAGCGTGTTGGGCTCCGCCGGCGCGCTCACCTGGCGGCCGTTGAGCATGAACTCCACGGTCATGCCGGCATCCCCTCGTCCTGGCCCGAACGCCGGAGCGCCCTGATCCACGCGTGCCAGTACTCGTCCGGGAAGCCGGACTGGTACTTGCGTTCGTGGATCGACTGCACGAGCTCGTCCGGGATCGGTCGCAAGGGACCGTACGCGGAGGCCACGAACTGGAGCTGGGCCGCCTTCTCGAGCAACACCGCGGTGAGCACCGCCCACGGCGCGTCGCGCTCGGCCACCAGCACACCGTGGTTGCGAAGCAGGATCACGGTGCCGTGGCCCAGCGCCTCCGCCACCTCCTTGCCCTGCGCGTCACCGGTGATCAGGTCCGGCACGCCCTCGTAGGTGCTGATCCGATCCGTGAACAGAACGGCGTCGTGCGTGAGCGTCTCGAGCTTCGCGTCGGTGGCGCCGAACGCCGTGGCGTACATCGGATGGCCGTGGATCACGCAGCGGACGTCCGGCCGGCGCTTGTAGACCTCGGTGTGGAGGACGGCCTCGAGGTGCATGTCTCTCGGCGCGTCTGCGAGATCGGCCTGCACCGGGAACACCAGGACGTCGTCGGGCGTGACCTCGCTGAGCGCGACGCCCTTGCGCTTGATGTACATCACGCCGTCGGAGGTGAGCACGCTCACGTGCCCCAGGGTCAGGTCCTCGTAGCCCTGCGAGGCGAGGATCCGGCACGCCCACGCCACCTGCACGGCGAGGCTCTCGTCGCGCGCGATCGCCGTGGTCGCTGTGGTGGGGTCGGTCACGTCTGGCGCCTCTCGGTTGGGGGATAGCTCGGGAAGGGGAAGCCGAAGACCATCGCCACGTCCTCGTCCCCCGTGTTCACCACCGCGTGCCACACGTTCGCGGGAATGAAGAGGCCGTCGCCGGCCTTGAAGGCGACGGCGCCCTTGTCGAGCCGCAGCTCGCCGCTGCCGCTCAGCACGTAGGCAACCTCGTCGGTCTTGTGCGACACGGGGTCCGTGGCCGTGCCCGGCGTGAACACCGAGTAGCCGATCGACGCGCCGTTGCCGGACACGGACTGGTCGGTGACCACCATCCGGCTCCAGCTGCCGTTCGGCAGCTCGATCACCGGCACGTCCTCCAGCGCGACCGCGCGGACGTCGCTCACAGCGCCCACTGACCGTCCTTGATGATGTAGCGCCCGTCGTCGACCACCTGGAGCGTGGCGTCGAGCACCACGCCGTCGAGGTGGAGCTTGCACACGTTCTGCCCGCCGGGATACGCGCTGTGGTTGTCGCCGAGCGCGCAGTGAACGGTGCCCACGCGGCCCTTCTCCGACGGGGTGCCGAAGGGCGCCTTGTCGCTCACCCCGAAGGCGAACTCGCCGATCACGGTCGAGTTCTCCACGCCCTCGATCACCTCGCGCAGGCGCTTGGCGTCGTCGCCGCCCTCGATCTTCACGGCCTTGCCGCCCTCGATCGTCCAGGTGATCGGCTCGTTCACCTGGCCGGGCAGGCCGATGCCGAGCATCACACCGTCCACCACCATCGTGCCCTCGGTCTGGTCCTCGACGGCGGCGTACGCCACCTCGGCCCAGAGCGGCAGCGGCCCCATCATGATGCCGCGCTCCTTGATCGGCACGAGGGCGAGCGGCGGGCGGTCCTTGATCGTCACAGTGAAGTCGCTGCCCTTGGGCGAGGTCACGCGCACCTTCTCCACGCCCTCGAGCGCCTTCATCGCATTCTCCGCGCGCGTGCGCGCCGCGTGGAGCATCTCCACGGTCAGGCCCCACTCGCCCATCCCGGGCTCGACCGAGGCGATCTTCGCGTTGTTCGCCACCGACTCCTTGACGGCGGAGATGTGCGCGAAGCGGTTGGCCCACTCGAGGTTGGTGATGATGATGATCTCGTCCGAGCTCGTCATCGCCTGGTGCAGGTTCTGCGGCGGCGCCATCGGGAAGTGCGTGTCGGCGAGTCCGCGCCGCACCTGCATCTCGTTGTTCATGACGACTGGCCACGCGCCGCGCTCCATGCACACCTCGGCCACCGCGTGAGCCTCGTGCGAGTGCTCGTCGTCGGTGATGATCGTGACGACGTCGTCCTCTTCGACCGTCATGCAGACGTCGACAACAAGCTCGGCGTCCTTTCGGATGCTCGCTGCGTCCGGCATGCCTCAGCTCACCCTTTCCGATTCGAACATGGGCAGGATCTCCTTGGCGAAGCGCTCGACCTGCCCAAACTGGTCGATCGCTCCGAAGCGGCAGATGAAGTAGTCCACCCCGCGCGCGTGGAACTCACGCAGCCACTCGGCGATGGTCTCCGGGGTGCCCACCGGGCCCCAGTTCGAGAGGTCCATCGCCTGTGACAGCTCGGGGTAGTACTTCGAGATGTAGTCGTCGAACGCGGCGCGCGCCTCCTCCTCGGAGTCGCCGATGTTCATGGTCACCTGGTAGGAGACCGTGTAGTCGGACCAGTCGCGCGCGAGCTCTTCCGCCGCGTCAGTGAGGTAGCCGATCTGCTCGGT
>DATEPK010000159.1:0-18512 GCA_035273245.1 Thermoleophilaceae bacterium | reverse complement strand
TATAACCCGGCGCGCATGGCTGCTGACCTGGCTGGGGACTTCGGCGGCACGTTCCCGTTCGAAGCCCGCTTTCTCGAAGTCGACGATCTGCGGATCCACTACGTGGACGAGGGCGACCGCGATGCCGCTCCCATCCTCATGTTGCACGGCAACCCCACGTGGAGCTACATGTACCGCGGGCCGATCCGCTCGCTGTCCGAGCGCGGGCACCGCTGCATCGCCTTCGACCACATGGGCTTCGGCCGCTCGAGCAAGCCGCCCGAGCCGCGCCGCTACATCCTCTCCACGCACGTGCAGAACGCAATCGCGGTGCTCGACCAGCTCGACCTCAACGACGTCACGCTCGTGTGCCACGACTGGGGCGGGCCGATCGGCCTGGCGGCAGCGCTCGAGCGGCCGCGCCGCGTGAGCCGCGTGGTGGCTATGAACACCTGGGCCTGGGAGCTGCCCAGCTTCCTGCCGAGCTTCCTGCGCCAGTTCCGCAGCGAGGGGCTCGGCGAGATCCTCGCGCTCGCCTCGAACGCGGTGGTGGAGTCGATCCCCGGCGGCATGATCTCCCGCGACTCGGATGGCGCGATGATGGAGGCCTACCGCGCGCCGCATCCCGACTACTGGTCCCGCCTCGGCACGCTGGCGTTCATCCGCGACATCCCGTTGACCGAGCACGACGTGAGCGCGCCGCTGATGGGGCACATCCACGAGTCGCTTCCTGAGCTGAACGTGCCGCTGCTCCTCGTGTGGGGAATGCGCGACCGCGTGTTCGTCCCAGCGTTCCTCGACCAGTGGCAGGCAGTGTTCCCGGACGCGCACAAGATCGAGCTGCAGGCGGGCCATTACCTCGTGGAGGACGCGCCCGACCAGGTGGCGGACGCGATCCACGAGTTCGTGCCGGCCTGATACGAGCTCAGCACGCCGCCGCCCACGCGCCGCCACGCGGGTCGCTCGCCGCAAACGGTGTGCCCGTGCGCGAATCGATCCCCGCGGCCACGGCGGCGCCGAATGCCGAGTCGCCCGGCTCCATCCGCACGAGCTCGTGCCCGCGGCGCTCGAGTTCGGCCATCAGCTCGGGGTCGTAGTCGGACTCGATGCCGAGCCGCCCCTCGTTGGAGCGCCAGCGCGGGCGGTCGAGCGCGCGGGGCAGGTTCTCGCCGTCCGTGGCGATCGCGTCGATGAGCTGGGAGAGCGTCTGCACCTGGCCGTCCGCGCCGGGAGTGCATAGCGCGAAGGAGCGCCGCTCGTCCGTGACGAGCGCGGGCGAGAGTGTGTGCACCGGGCGCCTGCCCGGGGCGGGCGCGTTCGGCGACTCCGGGTCCGTGGAGCAGCCGGCGAGGCGATCGTTCAGGAGGAAGCCGCCGTCGGGCACGAGCACGCCGCAGCCGAAGAGGTCGTACACGCTCACCAGCATCGACACCACCTGGCCGTCGGCTCCCGCCGCGGCCACGGCGGTCGTGTGCAGTCCCCCGCGCGGGCCGCCGCGGCGCTGCGCCGGACGACTGGGATCCACATCGAGCGGCTCGTCCACCAGCCGTTCGCCCGCCCCCTCGGCGGCAAGCTCGTGCTTGTGCGCGAAAGCCGCCTCCACCGCCTCCACCAGAACGTGCGCGCGGTCCGCAGGCGAGGAGGCCCCGCTCCGCTCGAGTGCCTGAAGCGCCATCAGCGCCAGCACGGCCTGCGACACCGGTGGCTGCACGGCAACCTCGAAGCCGCGGAACGAGCCGCTTAGCGGCGAGCGCACCACCGTGGCGTGCTCCGCGAGGTCGGAGCCAGCGAGCGATCCGCCCGCTGCGCCCACCGCCCGCTCGAGCGCCCGCGCGGAATGGCCCTCGTAGAACGCACTCGCCCCATGGCGGCCGATGCGCTGGAGGAGCCCGGCCAGAGCGGGCTGGCGTACCAGCGATCCAGGCCGCAGGTCCGGATCGAGGAACACCCAGCCCGGCGCGCCGCGCTCGAGCAGCGGCCGCTCCTCCTCGATCATCCGCAGGAGCCCGCCGCCAATCGGAAAGCCGCCGCCGGCAAGCCCCACCGCGGGCATGAGCACCTGCTCGAGCGGCAGGTTGCCGAAGCGTGAATGCGCGTCGCACACAGCGGCCACGGCTCCCGGTACGGCTGCCATCGCCGCACCGTCGGCTTGGAGCGGCGGCGCCACGGCCGCGCCGGCCGCGCCGCTGCCATTCACCGCGGTGATCTCGCCCGACGGGGAGCGGACCAGCATGAACGCGTCGCCGCCAAGGCCGCACGCCTCGGGCATCAGCACCATCAGCGCGGTCGCGGTGGCAAGCGCCGCATCCACGGCTCCGCCACCCGCGCGAAATGTCTCTACGCCCACAGACGCCGCCAGCGGATGCCCGCACGCAACGGTGCCGAGCGCGCCGCGCACGAGCGGCCGCCGCAGCCGGGTCGCCCCCCGATAGGTCACGGACGGAAAGCTACGTTACGGCTACCGCAGCGAGAAGCTGATCGTGTTGTTGCGGCTGAGCGCCGTCTCCACGGTGCCCCCGTCCTGCACCGCGCGGCTGAGCACGCGCCAGCTCCCCCGCCCGCGGACCTTTACGCGGAGCGACCAGTGGTCGGTGCCCTTCGCCTTCATGAAGCGCGGCTTCGAACAGCTCGTGGCGCCGCCGAGATGGCCCTTCGAGTTGAGCCAGCGGCACCGTGAGCCCGACTTGCGCGCCAGGGCGACCCGCACCGAGCTCACACCGAGCGTGTCACCGGCGGCCGTACCGCTCACGATCTTGAAGATCCCGCGGGCCTTGTAGTGGCCGCGGTTGCGCGGGCTCGAGATGCGGCTGCGCGGATCGGCGCAACCGTCGTGATTGAGGTCCGGGCCCCGGTGCGTGAACGGGCAGCGGTCCTGGGCGTTCGGCACACCGTCGCCGTCGAGGTCACCGTCGCATGCGTCGCCCGCGCCGTCGTGATCGGTGTCGAGCTGATCCGGGTTCGCGACTCCCTTGCAGTTGTCGAAGTCGTCGAGCACGCCGTCGCGATCGGCGTCGTCGTAGTGGAGCCGGACGATGCGGCCGTTGCCGGTGTCGGACACGTACATCCAGCCCCCGGGGCCGAGCGCGATGCCGGTGGGATTGTTGAACTGGCCGGGGCCCGAGCCGGCGCCCCCGAAGGAGTCGACGAACGGACTGCCCTGGCTCGCAGAGCCGAACACCTGGAGGCGCGAGTTGCCGGAGTCGACCACCACAAGCCTGTCGACCGGATCCTCGAGCAGGTCCTTGGGATTCTCGAACTGCCCGCCGCCCGAGCCCGGCCCGGCGCCAACCACGCCCGCCAGCAAGCCCGGCAGCGTGTAGATGCGGATCGCGGCGTCGCTCCCCGAGTCGTTGCTCACGAAGAAGCGGCCTGCGGAGTCGAACGCGATGCCCTCGGGGTCGCTGAACGTGGGCGGGTTGGCCACGCCGAAGGCAGACACCGGCACCTGAGTGTTCCCGGTGGCCGGCTTGAACCACTGCACCCGCTGGTTGTCTCGTTCGGTGACGTACACGAGCCCCGCCTTGTCCACCACGAGCTGGCGCGGGTTCATCATCTGCCCGAGCCCCTGTCCCGTCCCTCCCCATTCACGCTGAAGCGGCGCCCCGGACGCGAGGTCCTGAAACATGGAGATGGCGTTGCGCCCGGGGTCCGAGACGTAGATGTTGAATCGCCCGTCCACGAACACGTCCTCGGGGCTGCGGAGAATTCCGTTGCCGAGCGTGCCTATGAAGCGGTTGCCGTTCTCGGCGTTGTCATAGACCTCGACGTCGCCGGCGGTGGGATCCGCCACGTAGACCCGCCCAGCGGCATCGGTGGCGATGCCCTGCGCGTTGGCGAACTTGCCGCCCGCCTGGACCCCGGAGCCGAACGCGCCGTCGAAGGTCATGAGCTGCGCGTGAGCGGCGGCCGGCAGCGCGAGCGCGCACGCCAGAGACGCGGCGAGAACGACCAGCCGGCGGCGTTTGCGTTTGGAAGCGAGCGAATCCATCGGGCGAATGCGAGGCGCCGACCCGCAAACAAGCGAGCGGGTCCATGGTTGCGGTACCCCGCGACGCAGATTAGAGGCTCGGGTGGTCGCCCTCAGAGGTCGACCGGAGCGGCAAGCCGCTCGCCGTGCAGCACCGGCAGCTGAGTGGTGGTGCCGGGCGGCGAGGCCACGCTCACCGCGGTGCCGGCGGTGTCGCTGCGCACGCGCAGCACTGCGGCGCCGAACTCGCCGGCGGTGGTCCGCAGCGCCGTGAGCGCCTCGACCATGCCGATATCGCTCACGCCGCACGCCTTGAGGAAGCGCTGCGCGTGGGGTTGATCGACCTCCGCCTTCTGCAGCTCGAGCTCCTCGAGCCGGAACGCCGACACCGCACGCTTCGTCTCCACGCTCACCACGCAGACGGCCATGTCGTCACTGCTCTGGTCGATCTCCGCGGAAACCCGCTGCAGTACGTCGACCGCCTGCGGCTGTGGCCGCAGCTCATCGAGCACCTGGGTGAGCCGCTCGCGGCCGAACATCTCGCCGCGCTTGCGGGCCTCCACCACGCCGTCGGTGAACAGGCACAGATCCGTGCCGCGCGGCAGCGTGACGGTGGTCTGCCGGATACCCGTGCGTGTATGCACGCCCACGGGCGGCGCCGAGCAGACGGTGACCGGCTCGAACTTGCCGGCGCCGAGCGCGATCGGCGGTGGATGCCCGGCGGTGGAGTACACGAGCGTGCCGGCGTCGGGGTCGTACACCGCCACCACAACGGTGGCGAAGTCGCCGCCGAGGTCGTCCTCGAGCGTCTCCCCGGCCACGCCAATCGCCGCGCGCGGCTCGAGACCCGCATCGAGGTAAGCGCGCAACGTGTAGCGCAGCAGGCTCGTGTGCTCGAGCGCGCGCTTCCCATGCCCCGAGATGTCGCCGATGATGAGGCCGACGCGGTCGTCGCGCAGCGGGAAGACGTCATAGAAGTCGCCGCCCGCCGCGGGCCCTTCCGCCGGCGAGTAGGCCACGGACAGGGCGAGGCCGCCGAGGCGCTCGGGAACGTCCGGCAGGAGCGCCGCCTGCAGGATGCCGACCTCCTCGACGAGCTCGTCACGCAGGCGCGCGAGCCTGTGTGCGCGGCGGCTGTGGAAGAACGAGTTGGCCCCGAGCGCGATTATCGCGAGCGCGAGCGCGGCGAGCAGCGGCTTGAGCCAGCCGGGAAGGGTGTGGACGATGTCGTGCACCGTGCGGGTGAGCACCGAGTCGTGGTGCTTGTGAGGCTTGGGATCGTTCGAGCCGGAGCCGGTGGTGCGAGCGCCCGCCGGGGCGACGAAGCCCGTCACGTTGCCGCCGCCGGCGCCGCCAGTGACCCTGCGGCCCGCTCCCGCGCCGCCGCCCTTGGCGCCGGGCTTGCCGGACGTAGCCGGCTTCGACTTCGTCTTGGTCGAGCCATGCCCCGCGGGCGACGATGGGCTGCTCGAGGTGGGACCGCCGCTGGTGGTAGCCGTGGGTCCGCTGCCTGCGGAATTGCCGCTGCTCCCGCTGGTCGGCGTGCTGCCGCTGCCCGGGTTGCTGCCGCCGCCGTTCCCTCCCCCGCCGAGGTTGCCGCCCCCGCCGGTGGTGTTGTTCACCGTCTGCCCCACCTGGTTCACGGTGTTGTTCACCGTGTTGCCGACGGTGTTCACCACCTGCTGGACCGGGTTGTCCTGCGGGAGGACCGTGGGCGTGGGCACGCTGACGGTCGGGACAGTGATGGCCGGAGCGACGCCGCCGAGCAGGCCGCCGCCACTACTGCTGCTGCCACTGCTGTCGGACAGCGCCAGCGCAGGCACGATCGCCACGCCGAGCAGTGCGAAAACGATGGCAATCGCCAGGCGGCGATGGACCTTCATGTCTTTTTCATCGGCCACTACGAGTCCCGCTCTTAACCCCTGTCCGAGTTTGGACCATTTCTGCCCCGCCGTCCAGTAACGCGTAGATCCGCACGGGATCGCGCCGTCCTTTCAGTGGTATTGCACCACGCTCAGCCAATGGAACGCGCCAGTTGGAGAGGAGCGCGCGCGTGGCCTCCGTGATCAGGACGGTGTCTCCGGTCGCCCGCGTGACCTCCTCCACGCGTGACGCCACGTTCACGGGATCGCCGATGACGGTGAAATCGAGCTTGCCACCGCCGCCAATGGTGCCCGCGAGCACGGGGCCGGAGCTCACCCCCACGCCGATCTGGAGGCGGTCCCCGAAGCGCTTCCGCACCGCTCCCGCCATCTCGGCAGCGGCAGCCACCGCGCGATCGGCGTGATCGGTGAGCCGCGCCGGCGCGCCGAACACCGCGAGCAGGCCGTCGCCAATGAACTTGTTCGCATGCCCGCCATGCCGGGTCACGATCGGCACCACCAGCTCGAGGAAGTCGTTCACGTACGCCACCGCCTCACGTGCGGACGCGTGCTCGGCGAAGGTGGTGAAGCCGCGGATGTCGACGAAGGCGATGGTCACCTCGGTCTCCTCGCCATCGATGCGCGTGCCCTCCTCGAGCACGCGCCGCGCCACCTGCGGATCCACGTAGCTGCCGAAAGCGTCCTGCAGCGCCTCGCGCTCGGTGAGCCCGCGCATCATCTCGTTGAACGACTGGGCGAGCGTGCCGAGCTCGTCGCCCGAGATCACCGGTACCCGCACGGAGAAGTCACCGGCCTTTACGCGCTCGGTCGCCTCGAGCAGGTCGCGCACGGGACGCAGCACCGAGCGCGACATGAGCACCGTGAGCTCGAGCGAGATCGTGAACGCCACGACCACCGCGATCACCACGCTCAGGCCAAGGCCCGCGATCGACGCGCGGTCCCCGGCGGACAGGCCGCTCACCACAACGCCCGTCACGACGTTGATGAGAGGCACAGAGCCGAGCAGCTTCCAGCGCAGCGGCACGCCCACACGGCCCGGCGGATGAGTCTCCGGCAGACTGTCCGCCAGCTCGCACACCACCGGCCGCAGGGCGATCTCGCCGGCGAAGAAGTGCAGGATGGCGGAGTACGCGATCGCCACGAGAGCGCCGAGCAGCAGGAACACGAAGCTGTAGGCCGGCAGGTTGAGCTCGGCCGTGGCGAACGCCGCCACGGGCACCGCCACCAGCAGGATCCCGCGCTTGTCCCCGCGGCGCACGACCTCGAACGGCAGGCCCACCGCCGCCCGCCACACCTCCGCCGGGTCGATGCCCTCCCGCTCGCCACCCATCCAGCTGCGCAGCCGGCGGGCGTCCTCCCGCAGACTCCACATGCCCGATGCCAGCGCGATCAGGATGCACACGTCGGCCACGAGCATGATGCGCAGGAACTGCGCGTCCGACATGTGCACGTACAGCCGCAGGACGCCGAGCGTGCCGAGCGCGATCACACCCGCCGACAGGAAGTCGATCACCCCGATCACCTCGAGATATCGCCGGCCGGTGCGCCGGTAGAGCCACTCGTACGCGCGCTCCACGCCGGGGATTGTCCCTTATCTCAGGGCTGGGCCGGCTTGCTGCCGTCGTACGGCCCGGGCGGCGGCTTGTCCGGCGCCACGCCCGCCTGCAGCCGCGGGAACTGCTTGTTGTCGAAGAGGAGCGGCGGCTGCACGTAGCAGGGCGGCTCCTTGGCGTTCGGATCCGGCTGCGTCTGCTGTCCGCCTGTCTTCGAGTTCGCGCAGCTGAAGCTCTCGATCACGCCGAACTTCGTCGCGCGCGTGTAGGCGTTCGGCGAGATGTAGGCGTTGCCGCGGTCGTAGGTGGGGATCTGGGTCTTGAGCCCAACCGAGCGGTCATCGATGATGCCGAACTGGCTCAGGGTGGGCATGGCCACGCCGTTGATCGGCGGGTTCACGCCCGTGTACATGGTGGCCGCGCCGCCGATCGAGAGGAAGTCGGCGAGGACCGCCTGGTAGTAGTTGGCGAACGACAGGATCGGGTTGAACTCCGGGAAGAAGGTGTGCAGCCCGTCCATCAGCGGCGAGGCGCCCTTGAGGAAGCGATCGCCGTTCGGCAGGTTGGGCTTGGCCGTGGCGATCAGCGGCGGCAGCTTGTTCTTGAAGAAGGTGCTGAGCTGCGGAGCGAGCGCGGAGAGGTCCCGCACCGTCGGCTGCAGACGGTCCGCCACCGGCCGGAGGTCGTCCACGAGCGGCTTGGTGTTCGTGGAGAAGTTCTGGAGGCGCGCGAGCGTGGCCTTCGACTCGTCCTCGAACGTGGGCAGGATGTCGAAGATCTGCGCGAGCGCCTTGTCGCGCGACTGGGTGGCGGAGAAGACGTCGTTCGAGTTCAGGATCAGCTGGCGCAGCACGCCCTGGCGCTGGGTGAGCGCCTGGAACACCACGCCCGTGTTCTTCACGAGGTTGTGCAGGTCGTTGCCCTGACGGTCGAGCACGTTCAGCACGCCCGCCCCGTCCTGCGCGAACCCCTGCAGGTTGCCGAGAGCGTCGTTCAGGTCCTGGCTGCGCCCGTTGATCGTCTGGGCCGACTGCTGCACCCACTGCCGGAATGCCTTCCGCGTCTGCGGGTCGAAGGCGCTGAAGATCTCGTCGAGCTGCACCGTCGGCTGCACCTGCGAGTTCGAGAGCTGGCCGCCGTCGGGCAGCATGTTGTTCTTGCGCCGCGTGCCGGGCGAGAGCTCGACGTAGGTCTCGCCGAGCAGCGTCTTCTGCCGCAGGATCGCCTTCGTGTCCTTCGGGATGGGGGCGAATGCCCGGTTCATGTTGATCGTCACGGTTGTGCGCGCGCCGCCCTTGTCGAGCTTCTCCCCCACGACCTTGCCCACGTTCACGCCGGCGATCCGCACGTCCGCCTCCTGGGCGAGCGTGGTGGCCTCCGGGAAGTTCACCTCGAAGCGGTAGCCCTTCGGCTTGAGCGGGATGGGACCGCCGAACGACACCCAGAGGAACAGCAGGATGCCGAAGCAGCCGAGGGCGAACACCACCATGGCGAGGATGCGGCCGAGGCTTGGTGCGTGCTTGGGCATTACTTGCTCGGCCCCCCGCAGAACTTGGCATCTGTGAGCACGCTCGAGAGCGGGCCGAACAGCGTGTCCGCGCCTCCGCCGAGCTGGTCGACGATCGCGTGGATCGAGTTGCAGTCCATCATGAAGAGCGCGCGGCGCAGCGGGCCCTCGGCGTCAGAGGTGGAGAACAGCGAGTTCGAGTTCTGCGCCACCCACGCGAGCCAGTAGAGGTACGGCTCCTTGCGGTTGAGCTCCGCGGACGAGCAGGCGCCGTTTTTCTCGCAGTTGCTCGAGATGCCCTGCTTGCCGGCCGGGTTGTACGCGCCGATGTTGAAGAAGCGGTTGAGCTCGTGGAACGAGGTGTCGAGGTCCGGGATCGCGCGCGCGAGATTCACCGCCGCCGGCTTGAGGCTCTGGCTCACGTAAGGCCGCGCTGTGCGGACGAACGGGCGGATCTGGTTCTTCGTGATCGGAGCCGCCTCCTTCACGAAGGGGAGCACCTGGTGGTTGGCCTTGTCCAGCGAGCGGAACGCGGGCCTCAGCGAGTCGAGGCTCGGGCGCATCACGCCGGCAAGCGTGTTCACCTTCTGCAGCGTCTGCGCGGTGGTGTTGAGCGTGCCCGGCAGCTGCGCCACCGCGCTCGACACGTTCTGGTTCTCGTTCGCGAACGCCTGGAACACCGCGTTGGACGCGTCCACCAGGTTCGTGATCTGGTGGTCCTTGTCGGCCAGCTCCGCGGTGAGCTGTCCGTAGTTGTGCACGAGGCGGCGCAGGTTGGTGCGGCGCGCGGCGATCGCCTTGGCCACACGCGCGAGGTCCTGGTGCGTCGGGCCAAGCTGCTTGAACACGTTGCGCAGGTCCGTGGAGCGGCCCTTCAGCCCCTGGCCGAGGCCGTTCACGAGCAGCTGCAGGTACGCGCGCGTATCGGTGTCGAGCGAGCTGAGGATCTCGTCCTGGTTGATGTCCGGCGCGGTGTTCTGCACCGGGATCGTGCCGTCCTTCGGCATCAGCGGGGCCTGCTTGGTGCCCGGGTCGAGCTCCACGAACATGTCCTTCAGGCCGGTCTTCGGCCGCAGCAGCGCGGACGCGTCCGAGTGGATCAGGTGGCGGTACTTCGGATCGATGTCGAGCCGCACCACCGCGTTTCCGTTCTGGAGCTTCACGCCTCCGATCGAGCCCACCTGCACGCCCGCGATCCGCACGGTCTGCCCCTGCCCGGGCGTGACCGCCTGCGCGGTGGTGAAGGCCGCGTTCACGGGGAAGGGCTTGGGTGAGATGAAGGGGAAGCGCAGGCGCTCGTGGGACAGGATGTAGCCGGCCACGCCGAGCGAGAGCACGAGCAGCCCGAGGATCGCCAGGAAGTCGCCGAGGTGCTTGCGGATCGCCGTTCTCACTTGCCGGTCCTCAGGTCCACGAGGTTGTTGCCCTGCCAGGTCAGGCCGAGCTTCTTCGCTTGCTTCTCCTGCTGCTTCGGGTTCGGGGTCGTGAGCGGATCGACGAAGGCCTCGCCCTTCTGCATCCGCTGCACCGAGCTCGAGATGCGCTTGGCCATCGCCAGCGCCTCGTTGTGAGCCTTCGCCACGTCAGGCGCCATCGCGCTCGTGGGCGCGAGCGGCGTGGTGCTCGTCTGGTCGATCCCTCCGCTCGAGGCGACCTGCGTGGGCGCGTGCAGGTCCGGCGGCAGCTGGGTCTCGCACGGCACGTTCGGACGATCGACCGGGCGGGAGTCCGGCTTGGCCGGCCGCGTGGCCTCGATTGGGAAGGTGGACTGGCCGAAGATCTGCTGGCCCGCGCCGTCGGTCTGGGCGATCGTCAGCGGACCGGCTCCCACCTCGATGTGGAAGAGGCCCGAGTTCGGATCGCTGATGCGGCTCTCGCCCGCGAGGCCCGGCAGCGTGCGCGACACCTGCTGGTAGAACTTGCCCGAGTTCTTCGGGAAGTCCGGATCCGGGATCGTGGTGTTGGCGAACGGGATCAGGACGTTGTTCTGGCACGCACTGAGCTGACGCGTCTCCTCGAGCAGCGGGATCGAGTCGTGGTTCAGCTTGGAGAGCGACGGCATCGTGACGAGCAGGTCCTGCGTGAGGCCCTTCAGCTCCTGCTGGCTCACCAGGCGGCGCGCCTGGGTGACGAAGGGCATCGACGCGTCGATCGTCGGGCCGGACGACTTGGTGGCGGGCAGCGCCGTGCGCGCGAACGAGCGCAGCGCCGGGAGCGCGCCGTTGAGGCGCTGAAGCGCGGGCGTGCCCACGCGCAGCGTGGCGTCTAGCGCCGGGATGGCCTGCTCGAGCGGCTGGTCCTCGCGCGCGAAGGCATTCGCCGTGACGTTGAAGTTGGTGATGAGGCTCTTCAGCTCCGGCTCGTGCACGTCGAGCGCGCGGAACACCTTGCCCTGGCCCTCCTCCACCGTGGAGAGGTCGTGCGGTTGCGTGCCGAGCGTGGCCTCGTTGGCGAGCGACCCGTAGCGGTACGCGCTCGGCATCGCGCGAACTGCCTTGTTGAAGCCCTGCGCCCCGCCGTCGGCCAGGCCCTGCGAGTACTCCTTGAGGAACATCTGCAGGTTCTTGCGCGTGTCCGACTGCAGCGCGGTGAGCAGCTGGTCCACCTGCACCGGCGTCGCGGTCTGCTGGATCGGGATCGTGTAGCCGGATCCCTTCTTGATCACGGGAGCCGAGGGCGAGCCGGGCTGAAGGTCCACGAACTCGTTGCCCTCGAGGAAGATGCGCTCGCGGATCTTGGCCGTGGCGTCCTTGTGGATCGGCAGGCCCTCGCTCGAGATCTGCATCGTGACCTTCGCGGCGCCCTGACCGCCGGGCACTGCCTTGATGCCGGTGACCTTGCCGACGTTCACGCCCGCGATGCGCACGGGCGCGTTCGCCTTGATGCCGTTGGCGGACCGGAACATCGCGGTGAGCGTGTATGGGCTCGCGAACGGGTTGTACTTCGTGAACCCGAAGAACGTGATGAGCCCGATCACCACGATCGCGATCAGCCCCGCCTTCACGCGCGACATGCCGGGATCCTGCGGATGCTTCTTCTTGCGGAAGAGGGCCATGGCTAGGGCACGTCCCTCAGGTTCGGGACGCCGGTGAAGGTCGGGCCTGCGAGGCCGGGGGTGTTCGGCGCCACCACGTTGTGGCTGCCGCCGGCTTCGTTGTTGTAGAAGGAGTTCGGGAGGCTCGGGTTCCAGTCCGAGGGCGCGTTGGCCGGCGGGTAGCGGCCGGACTCGGGCGTGCCACTCGCCGGCAGCGGGCCGTTGGGGTAGCCGTTCTGGCCGGTCTGGCAGTCGGCGTCGCCCGCCGCGTCGATCGCCGGCGCGTACGGCTGGCCGTGCTGCACCTCGACGTGGTCCCCGCCCGCGACCGTGGTCGTGTACGGGTTCACGTTGCGCGGGACGTCGGCCGGACGCCAGTTGTCGCTCGAGCCGAGCTTGCCCGGCTGCTGGCTCGTGTTGTCGTCGCGCACGAGCACGCGCTCGATCGTTCCGCCCTTCACGTCCTCTGACATGTGGCCACCGAGGCCGGTGAAGAAGTAGGTGGTGTCGTTGCAGACGGTCTGGTAGGGCGCGACGTACTGGAGCAGCGGCTCGCCCACGGCGACAGTGGTGGTGAGGTCCCTGAGCGCGAGGAAGGTGTTGGGGTTGCGCGCGAGCTGGTCGAGCGAGTCGAACAGGCGGCCCGTCTCCTGGTTGAGCGGCACGGTCTTCGGCAGCACGGGCGTGCCGTACTTGAGCGCGGTGTTGAGCGCCGGCAAGAGGTGCGGCAGCGACGACGCCACCGGCCGCAGCCTGTGCGACAGGTCCGTGAAGTCGGTCAGGAACGGCTGCTGCACCTTGAAGCTCTGGATCCCGGTGGTAAGCGTGGGGGGCGCCTTTTCGATCGCCGCCTGCAGCGCCGGCGGGTTGTGATCGATCGCGTGGAAGGTGTCGGCGAGCTTGCCGAAGAGCTCCGCATTCACGCGCGCCACGGGCGCCACCTCTGCTGACGCATTGCCGATCTGCTTGAAGAACTGGTCGAGCTGGGTCGACGGGTCGGCCAGGTTGCGCATCACGGGGGTCAGATGGACGAGGAAGGGGTTCAGGGCAGCGATCGCCGCGTTCAGCGACTCGCCCCTGCCCGCGAGCGCGTCACCGAAGCCCTGCAGCGATCCCTGCGAGGCCTCGCGGGTGGGCTTGTTGAACGTGCCGAACACGTCGTCGATCTCCACCGGGTTCCCCGCGAACTTGAGCGGGATCGTGTCGCCCGCCCGATACGTCTGCGGGCTGTTGCCCGGCGTGATCTGCACGTACTTCAGGCCGAGAGCGGAGCGCTGGCGCACGATCAGCGTCGTGTTCTTCGCGAGCGGCTGCACCGACTTGTCGAGCTTCATGTGGATGCGCGCGATCGTCTTGTGCAGCGCGGGGTCGTACTGCGGCACGATCTTGTCGACCACGCCCACGCGGAAGCCGCCCACGCGCACCTCGTTGCCCTTCACGAGGTTCGCGCCGCTCGGCAGCTGCGCCCACACGTCGTAGGTGGGCACGAACGGCAGCCCGTTGTTCGCGTTGTACGCGAGGAAGACCGCCACGATCACGATCAGCACGGTGACCGCGCCCACGAGCACTGGCGAGGCGACGATGGAGGCTGTTCCCTTGCGTGTCATTGGCCGAGCAGGAAGTTGAGGAGCTGTTGGTTGGTGCTGGAGTTCGACTGCGGAGCGGACGCGCCCAGCGCAGGCAGCTGCGGCGTGTTACCGCCACCGCCCGTGGTGCCGGACTGGAGCTTCTTGAGAGCCTGAATCTGCTGGTCCAGCGGCAGCGCCTGAATCTGCTGTTGCACATTCGGGGGCAACGACTGCATCAGCTGTTGCAGGTCCTGCGGAAGCTGCCCGGGGATCTGGGGCAGGTTCGGGCTCGAGCCCGGCACCTTGAGCGTGTCCAGCAGCTGCTGCACCTCGGGGGGCAGCGTGATCTGCGGCTTTGAGATGTCCGGCTGGCCGGCCTTCGGCTTGGCCTCAGGCGCGCCCCGGCCGGGCAGCGACGGCTTGTTCGACTGCGTCTTTGAGGCGGAGGACTTGCTGTAGGACGCCTGCGCGGTCGGGTCCTTGGCGTTCACGCCCGGCTGGTACGGGCCGAGCCATGAGTTGCACTTCTTGAAGAGAGCGGTGGTCTTGGCGTCGGTGCCGTAGCCCGCGCCCGTCTGGTAGTTGGCGCACGGCGAGCCGATGATGAACAGGCCGCGCAGCACGTGCCCAATCGAGTCGAACGGGTTGATCGCGAGCGTCTGCCAGTAGACGTAGTTCCAGAACGCCTCCATGCCGGTGAAGCCCTGGCCCTTGTGGTAGGCGGTGGGATCCGGCGCGGGCGGCGCGCTGGCGGCGGCGCGCGGGTCGTTCATCACGCTGCGGTTGCGGTCGTCCAGCGTCTGGAGGAACTGGCGCAGCGGCTTGGCGAGGCCGGGTGCGCCCTCGGACAGCGCGGCGAGCTGGTCCACCTCGCGGCGGCTGTCCTTCAGCGCGGTGATGCCCTTCAGCGAGGTCTGCCCGAGCGACTTGAAGGCGGGGCGCGACGCCTGCGAGAACGGCCCGAGCCGCTGGAAGAGCGTGTTCAGGTCCGGCGCGGCGCGCTGCAGGTCGGACAGGAGGGGCGTGTCCTGGTCGGCGAGGTTGCCGAGCTTCGCCATCGTCGGCTTGAGCTCTGAGAGGAAGGCGGGCAGCTCGTGCCACTGCTGCTGGAACGCCTGCCTGCGCGAGGCCGTCGTCTCCGCGGTCTTGGCAGCCTCCACGATGAAGCGCGCCACGTCCTTCTTCTTCTGCTCGAGCTGGTTGATGACGGTGTCCGAGTTGACGATGAAGTTCTGGATCACCTTGTTCTGGTTGCCGAGGATCTTCAGCACGCGGCTCGTCTGCTGAAGACCGGGGTCGGCCCGGTGGATCACCGCGTTCAGGTCCTGCGGACGGCCGGCCAGCCCGGTGCCGAGCTCGTTGATGATCAGGCGCAGGCGCTCGCGGTAGGGGCGGCGCATGATGTCCTGGATCAGGTCCTGCGGGATCGTCGACTGCGTCTGCGTGACCGGCACCGTGTTGTTCGGCAAGAGCTGCTTCGACGTGCCCGGCTGGCAGTCCACGTAGTACTCGCCGATCAGCGACTGCGGCCGGATCCGGCAGCTCGCGTCCTTGCGGAAGGAGGTGAAGCCGGGCTGGGTGATGTTCGCGGTGACGATCGCCTTCGGCGGGAACGAGTTGGTCACCGAGAAGCTGGTGGTCTTGCCGGCCTTCACGCCGCCGATCTTCAGGTCGCCGCCGCTCGTGAGGCCGAAGGCGTTGTCGAAGACGATCTTGATGGTCTTCGAGTTGCCGCCGCCCGACTTCGCGCCCATGAGCACCACGGCCGCGCCAAGCGCCGCGATCACCACGAGTGCTGAGACGACCCTTCTCATCCGCCCGGCGTGTAGTTGCCCGCGCCGCGGTCGGCCTCAGAGCAGTCGAGTACCTGCTGCTCGGACGCGGATAGGAGGTTGGACTTGTCGGGAGCGACCACGTCGCCGCCACCGGGGCAGCGCTTGAACTGGCCGCTGCGGTTGATGCCGGCGAGCAGCTTCTGCTGGAGGTCGACCGGGAAGGGCTTGCCGCCGTTGCCGATCTGGAGCAGGCCATTGCCCAGGCCCGCCAGGTCGCCGAGGCCGAGCGAGTTGAGCACGCTCGTGTCGGCCGAGGTGCTGTTGAAGACCGTCTGCGTGCGTGAGATCTGTCCCAGCGCGTCGTAATCGCCCGTGGTGGAAAAGTCGTCGAACCAGCCGAACAGGTCCGGCGTATAGGGGCGGCCGTAGGCGATGATCGGCGCGCTGCCCTTGAGCGCCGTCGTGGTCTCTGGGAACGCGCCCTGGCGCTGAGCGCCATCGCGCTGAGCGGTGTCCACCGCGATGTGGGCCAGCGGCGTGAGCGTCTGGATCAGCTCGATCAGGTCGTTGTTCTGGCCGGGCCGCCGGATGACCTGGTTCAGGCTCGCGATAGTCGGGCGAGCGTCGCGCGCGAGCGGCTGCACCTGGTCGAGGAACGGCTTGAGCTTCTTGGCCACCGGCTTCGACGCGTTCACCCACGGATCGACGTCATTCAGAGCCGCGCGCAGGTTGACGAACGTGGTGTTGGCGTTGCGCATGAAGTCCGGCAGCCGTCCGATCGAGTCGGCGAGCGCCGCCTTCTGCACGCCGAGCGCGTGCGTTGTGGTGTTGAGGTTCTGGACGAGCGCCGCGAGGTCGTTGCGCTTCTGCGCGACCGCGGTGACGAGGTGCGCGCTGTCCGAGAGGAAGTGCTCGAGCACCGGCGTGTCGTAGTTCAGCTCGTTGAACAGGCGGCTCGAGGTGGCGAGCTCCGGGTTCAGGTAGTGGAACGCCACGTTGGCCTGCTTGGTCACTCCGGCGTACTGCAGGGCCGAGCCCTTGAAGAAGTTCTGGAGCGCCTTGCGGGTGCTCGGGTCGAGCGTGTTGAAGAGCTGGTCGATGTCGACCGTGGCGACCGTCTGCGCCTCAGTGAGCGTCCCGCCGTTTTTGATCGTCGGCTGGCCCTTGCGCGGACCACCTGGAAGCTGGAGCTCGATGTAGCGGTTGGCGTAGCCGGACTGCGACGCCTGCCGGACGATGGCCTTGGTGTTGGCCGGCAGCGGCGCGTAGTCGCCGTTGACCGAGAACGTGACCTTCGCCTGGCCGTTCGACGTGATCGAGATCTTCTTCACGGAGCCCGCCTGCACGCCGGCGACCTCCACGAGGTTGCCCTTCACGAGCTGGCCCGCGTTCTCGAAGAGAGCATTGACGGTGTACCCGCCGCCACCGCTGAACAGGACGATCGCGACCAGCACGACAGCCACAATCACCGCTCCGACAGCGGCCACCCGTCCCACACGGCTGACTGAACGCATCAGTGCTTCTGTCTCCCGTCGTCCCTGCCGGCCCGCCATCCTCCGCGGCGGTTAATCCCCTACCGGCGGTCCGCAAGTTAACAAGCGGATCGCCGGCTTGCGTCAGTAGCAATACCCCGAACTTAGACTTGCCATGCCAGCCCGGGTGCTGGAACTGGCATACAGAGGGGCCTTAAAAGCCCTGGCCCCACTGGGGCATGTGGGTTCGAATCCCACCCCGGGCAATGACCGCGCCCGCTGCGCGGGCGCTCCGGGAGGTGCAGAGTTGCGGAATTGCGGAGTTGCAGAGCTATTGCTCGGGCGCCAGCTTTCTTATTAGGCCGTTCAGTAGGCGGGCTACCTCTTCCAGACGTTCTGCCGTCCCGTGCGCTAGGAGGCCGCGTTTCTCGCTGTAGGTGACCCAGTGCTCCGTCTCCAGCAGCGACCCGCGTGCTACGCGGAGGAACTGGCGGCGATCGTTCTCGTGCCAGCGGCCGCTCGCTTCGGCGATGTTGGCGCCGATCGACGTCGCCGATCGGATCAGTTGAGGGCCGACGGTCTTGCGGTCGAGCAGTGGCCAGTGCTCGACGGCCGTGTGGAGCTCATGGGCCAGTGCGGCGGACTTCTGGTAGGCGATGAGGCGCTGGAAGTTCGAGGGCATACCCGCTTAAGGGAGCGCTCTCCGCATTTCGCCCCCCCAACACGCACGAACAGCAGCAATAAAGGGGATGTACTCGATCGCCGGGGCCACCCCTCATTGCTATTACTGTTCCGCCACGGAGTTGAGCCGCGCAGCGAACTGATCGCAGCCCTGCAATTCCGCAATTGCGCAATTCCGCACCTCTGTAGTTACGCGACTTTCTCATCGCTAGCCTGTTTTACGCAGGGGAAAACTTTTTGGAGGCTTCCGCTCTTACACAGACGCCCGCGCTTGCTGCGCGCTCGCCGCTCTTGCGGCTGCAGAGCGACGAGAAACTCGTCGCGATGACGCGGCGCGGCAACCACGGCGCCTTCGAGGCGCTGGTTGACCGCTACAACTCGCGGCTGCTCGCCTTCTGCCGCCACATGCTCGCGTCCACCGAGGACGCCGAGGACGTGCTCCAGGAGGTCTTCACCGCGGCGTTCAACGCGATCTGCGCCGATGACCGTCCGATCAACGCCCGGCCCTGGCTCTACCGGATCGCGCGCAACCGCTGCCTGAACCATCTGCGCCGGCCGCAGCATGCCGGGCAGGACTCGATGGATGTGTTCGAGCGTGACGGCGGCGCCACCACCGCTGACACGGTTCACACGCGCGAGGAGTTCCGCCAGATCGTGGCCGACGTTCAGGACCTGCCCGAGACCCAGCGCACGGCGCTGCTTCTGCGCGAGATCGACGCGCTCTCCTACGAGCAGATCGCCGAGGCGATGGACACGACGGTGCCGAGCGTGAAATCGCTTCTCGTACGCGCGCGCGTGTCGCTGGCCGAGGCCGCCGAGGCGCGCCTTCTCACCTGCGCCGAGGTGCGCCTCGAGCTGGGCCAGGTGGCCGAGGGTCTTGCGAAGACCTCCGCCCCGGTGCGCCGGCATGTGCGCGGCTGCGATCGATGCAAGGTCTTCAAGCGCGAGCTTCGCGCCACAGGGCGCGCCCTCGCCGCCGTGTATCCGGTGGGCGGGCTCGTGGTGATCAAGAAGTTCATCCTCGCCAAGCTCGGCGCCGCGGGCGGCGGAGCAGCCGCCGGCAGCGCGGCCGCGGGCGGAGCAGCCGCTGGTG
>DATEPK010000158.1:0-2545 GCA_035273245.1 Thermoleophilaceae bacterium | reverse complement strand
CCTTGCCGCGGAAGAGCTTCTTGAAGATCGTGGTGGAGGGCGTCTCCACGCGCGCCATGCCGTTGACCTTGCGGAAGGCGAGCACGGCGCGACCCGTGGCGTCGTCATAGCTGCCACTCACCGGCGTGACGTATGCGAGCGTGCGCAGACCCTCTTGGAGCAGCCGCACCGCACGGCCGTGGCCACCCATGTGGGCGCTCGGTTTGATCACGTGCACTCCGACCGATGCGGTGGCCGCGGGCGTGGTGGGCGCCGCCGTCTTGAACACCTTCACGATCGCCTTGTAGGTGCCGGTGCGCTTGGCGGTGAAGTGCAGGAAGACGCCGTTGGCCGCGCCCACCTTGCCGTGCAGCGGCGAGCGGGTGGTGGCCACCTCCTTGCCCTTGAAGTAGATCCCGGCGGTGGCGTAGCCCGGGTCGGCGAACGAACGCGTGCCCTGGATGAGGACGCGCTGGCCCTTCATCACCCAGATACGGCTGCCGTCGCGGATGCCGGTGGCCACGTGGATGCGCGTGGGAGGCGCCGCGTGGGCAGATCCTGCGAGGACGGCAAGCAGCGCCGCGGAGAGAGCAATGGTGCGACGCATTGAGAGAAATGTAATCCGACTGACGGCAGCTTCGCCACAACGTGCTCTAGGGCACGAGCCGCTTGCGCATCCAGATCACCGGCACAGAGAACAGGATGGCCGTGACCACCACGAGCCAGAGCGTGTTTCCGAGCACGGACAAGAGGTGGGGACCGAGGATGAGGCCGCGAGTGATCAGCACCAGGTGGTAGAGCGGCGTGAACCACGCCACCACGTGCGTCCAGCCCGGCAGCCTGTCGAGCGGATAGAAGATGCCGCTGAAGAGGAACATCGGCGTGACGAACAGCGTGTAGTAGTAGGTGAAGTAGTCGACCTTTCCCACGATCGTGGTAAAGGACAGCCCGATCACGGCGAAGCACGCCGCGCCGATCACGATGAAAACCGGGGTGACCACGGCCCAGGGCGAGTGGATCAGCCCGAACACCGCCACGATGATGAGGAACACCGTTCCGTAGATCACGGCGCGCGTGCAGGCCCACGCCATCTCGCCGAGCACGAGGTCCTCGACCTCCACCGGCGTCGACAGCACGTTGTCGTACAGCCGGTACTCCGTCATGCGGAAGTGCACGTTGTAGGTCGTCTCGAACGCGGTGGCCCACATGGCGGCGGAGGCCACGAGCCCGGACGCGATGAAGTCCTTGTAGGGAATCCCGTTGATGCTCGCGATGTAGGCGCCGAGGCCGAAGCCCATCGCCAGCAGGTAGAGAACCGGGTCGAGGAAGGTGGGCAGGAGCGCCCCCTTCCAGAGGTTCGAGAAAACGCGCAGGTCGCGCCGCCAGACGCGGAACGCCATGCGCGGGTTGGGAAGCGCGACGGTTGTCACTCGCGCAGCCCCCGGCCGGTGATCTCGATGAACACGCCCTCGAGGTTGGGTTGGCCGTAGCGCTCGCGCAGCTCTGCGGGGCTGCCGTGGGCCACGATGCTGCCGTGGTCCATGATCGCCAGGCGATCGCAGATGCGCTCAGCCTCCTCCATGTAGTGCGTGGTGAGGATGAGGGTCACGCCGCCGTCCTTGAGACCCTCGAGCAGGTCCCACACCGCCAGCCGCGCCTGCGGGTCAAGCCCGGTGGTGGGCTCGTCGAGCACGATCAGCTCCGGCTGGTTGATCAGCGCCCGCGCGATCAGGAGCCGCCTCTGCATCCCGCCCGAGAGCTCGCGCGGCTTGCTCCCTGCGCGCTGGCCGAGCTGTGCGAGCGCGAGCAGCTCGTCGATGCGGCCGTCGGCCTGTGCGCCGTAGTAGAGCGCCTGCTGCACGAGGTTCTCCCGCACGGTGAGGTCCCAGTCGAGGTTGGCCTCCTGGGGGACGACTCCGAGGCGCGACTTCACCTTGCGCCGCTCCTTGCGGGCGTCGAGGCCGAGCACGCGCAGCTCGCCCTCGTCCACGCCCGCGAGCCCGTAGATCATCTTCATGGTCGTGGTCTTGCCGGCGCCGTTCGGGCCGAGGAAGCCGAAGCATTCGCGCTCTCGCACGTCGAAATCAATGTGGTCGACCGCCACCAGCTCGCCGTAGGCCTTGTAGAGGCGGCGGCCCTCGACGGCGTTCATCCGGTGCGCAGCCGGGGCGCGCCAAGCAGGCAGCCGGCGATGACCAGGCCGAACAGTCCGAACGACACAGCGGTGCTGTTGTGCACCACGTGCGCGTAGGAGATCGAGTTGTTCAAGGCATGCAGTGTGATGCCGGGCAGGATCGAGCGCGTGTACGCGTAGAGCATGCAGAACGCGAAGCCGAGGAAGGCGAGGACGGGCAGGATCGACAGCGTCTGCGAGCTCGTGTAGTGCACGGCCCCGAACACGAGCGCGTCGATCACCGCGGCCCCGTAAACCGAGAAGCGGCTGCGCAGGGCCCGGAAGAAGAAGCCGCGGAAGAAGAACTCCTCGCACACCGGGGCGACGACGATCACGAGGATCGCGGCGAGCACGAGCAGCGCCCCGCCGTGGTTCGCGCCGAGGTCCTTCGCG
>DATEPK010000157.1:0-4215 GCA_035273245.1 Thermoleophilaceae bacterium | reverse complement strand
GGACATGTTCGGCCGCGAGCGGATCTACAACCTCGGCTACCTCATCTACACGGTCGCGTCGCTGCTCCTCACGATCGACTGGATGACGGGCCGTGGCGGGGCCACCTACCTGATCGTGTTCCGGATCGTGCAGGGCATCGGCGGCGCCTGCCTGCTCGCCAACTCGGCGGCCATCATCACCGACGCCTTTCCGGTGAACCAGCGCGGCATGGCGCTCGGCATCAACAACATCGTCGGTGTGAGCGGGATGTTCATCGGTCTCGTGCTCGGCGGCCTGCTCGCGCCCGTGAGCTGGCGGCTCGTGTTCCTGATCTCGGTGCCGGTCGGCATCTTCGGAACCGTCTGGGCCTACCTCAAGCTCGAGGAGCGGAGCGAGCCGAAGCGGCGGCCGATCGACTGGTGGGGCAACCTCACTTTCGCCGTCGGGCTGATCTGCATCATGGTGGCGGTCACTCACGGCATCCGGCCGTACGGATCGCACGCCACCGGCTGGGGCAGCCCGACCGTGATCGCGCTGCTGGCGAGCGGCGTGGCGTGCCTGGGGATATTCGGCCTCGTGGAGACGCGCGTGGCGGACCCGATGTTCCGGCTCGAGCTCTTCCGCATCCGTGCGTTCACGTTCGGCACCGCGTCCACGTTCCTGTCCGCGGTGGCGCGCGGCGGACTGATGTTCATGCTGATCATCTGGCTGCAGGGCCTGTGGCTGCCACAGCACGGCTACGACTTCACGAGCACGCCGCTGTGGGCCGGCATCTACATGCTGCCGCTGACGATCGGCATGCTCGTGGCCGGGCCCACGTCCGGCTACCTCTCAGACCGCTTCGGCGCTCGCCCGTTCGCCACCGGCGGGATGCTTGGCACGGCGCTCAGCTTCACGCTGCTGCTCCTCCTCCCAGTGAACTTCCCGTACCCGCTGTTCGCGGCCGTGCTGTTCATGACGGGCGCGTCCATGGGGCTGTTCGCCTCACCCAACCGCGCCGCGGTGATGAACAGCCTGCCGCGCGGCGACCGCGGCGCGGGCGGCGCCATGAACCAGACCTTCCAGAACTCGGCGCAGGTGATGTCGATCGGGATCTTCTTCACGCTGATGATCCTCGGGCTCGCCTCCACGCTGCCGAGCGCGATGAGCTCGGGCCTCCAGGCACACGGCGTGCCCGCAACCACCGCGCACCACGTGGCCGCGCTGCCGCCGGTGTCGATCCTGTTCGCCGCGTTCCTCGGCTACAACCCGATTCAGCACCTGCTGGGCCCGCACGCGCTGGCGGCGCTGTCCCCTGCCAACCGCGCCACGATCACGGGCCACTCCTTCTTCCCGCACTTGATCTCGGCCCCGTTCCGCACGGGCCTGCACGAGGCATTCGCGTTCGCGATCGGCGCCTGCCTGGTGGCCGCGCTCGCCTCGCTCATGCGCGGCGGACGGTACGAGTACGACGACGCAGCTGCGCCAGCGCGCGTGCTGCGCAGCCCACGACCCGAGGAGCAGCATGCAAGTTGAGTGGTACGGACAGTCCGCGTTCCGGCTGAGCGCCGGCGGCACGACCGTGTTCATCGACCCGTTTGGCGATATGTCGGGTCTCGGGTCGCGCGGCCTCGAGTTCAACTACCCCGCGATCAGCGGGGTGGAGGCTGATCTGCTGCTTGTAACGCACGAGCACCGCGACCACAACGCTGCGGACGTGATCGGCGGCGATCCCGCGGTGCTGCGCTCAACGGCAGGCAAGCTCGAGTCGCCGATCGGCGAGGTGCTGGCGGTGGCGTCCGAGCACGACGACGCCGCGGGCACCGAACGAGGCCCGAACACGATCTTCGTCTTCGAGCTCGACGGCGTGCGCGTTGCCCACTTCGGCGACTTCGGCCAGAGCGAGCTGCGCGACGAGCAGGCGGCCGCGATCGGCAGCGTGGACATGCTGTTCGTTCCGGTGGGCGGCGGCCCGACGATCGGCCACGAGCTGGCCGCGGCGATCGCCGAGCGCCTCGGCGCGAAGTGGATCGTGCCGATGCACTACCGCACCGAGCGGATCAGCTTCCTCGATACCGCCGACGCGTTCCTCGATCGCATGGCGAACGTGGAGCGCCTGCGGAGCACGTTGTTCGACACGGCCGAGCTGCCGGCCGACACACCGCTCGCGGTGGTCCCGGCCGCTCCGTAGGGGCCGGCGGACCAGCCGTGCAATGAGCGCTTCATCGCCGTATTCACTTCCACACCAGCTATCGGAATCATCAGTTCTCCCTTGGTCGCCTAAAGATCAGGTTGAACTAAGGCGCCCGCCCTTACATCGGGAGGATGGAGCGGATCTCGGCACTCAACCCCTTAGCGGCGCTACCTTGTCTGCACGACCAGCGGGACCGCAACCAGGCGCGCGCGCCTCACGTCTCTCCGGCTGACAGCCGCTGCGGTCCTCCTCGCCTGTTGCGCGCTCGTTGCGGCGGCGTGCGGATCGTCCGGCTCCGGTTCCACGGGAACAAGCGCCGCGACGAGCACCGGCCCCACCACCACCGCCACGCAGCGCACGTCGATCGAGGGCGACGTGCTCGGCCAGCTCCCCACCGCGCCGGAGCCGAAGGGGCCCTCGCCATCACTCTCGAGCAACCACGGAACCGACACGCGCACCTACCTACGCGCCGTGTTCAACGATGCGCAGAAGCTCTGGCGCGGCGAGTTCAAGGCAGCGGGCCAGCAATACACGCCGGCGCGGCTGACGATCTTCTCCGGGGCTGTGAACTCGTCCGGTTGCGGCGCGCAGCAGGACGTCGGTCCCTTCTACTGCGGCGCCAACCACCGCATCTACCTGGACCTGCGTTTTCTGGACGGACTCACAAACCGTTTCGGGATCGGCGCGTTTGCGCAGGCGTACGTGGTCGGGCACGAGTTCGGCCACCACATTCAGACGATCACAGGGATCCTGCAGCGCCGGGCGGCCGCCGACCAGCAGGATCCGGCCGGCAGGAACGCGCGCTCGGTGCGTTTCGAGCTCCAGGCGGACTGCCTCGCGGGCGTGTGGGCCCACTCCGTGTACAAGCGCGGCGAGATCAGCGAAGCCGACATCAACCAGGCGCTGAAGGCCGCCCAGCTGATCGGGGACGATTTCCAGCAGCACGTCTCGGGAAACGCCGTGGATAGCGCCATGTGGACACACGGCTCCTCGGCACAGCGGCAGCGCTGGTTCACGACCGGCTTCGAAAAGGGCGATCCCGGCGGTTGCGACACATTCAGCGTGGCGACCGTATGACCCTGCACACCGACATCCCCACCCACGCAGAGGTCGAGCGCCTACTTGGCGAGCGGGACGGACCGCGCGTTTCCATCTACCTCGCCACCACGCCGATCACCCCGGACGCCGACGCGAACCGCATCGAGCTGAAGAACCTGGGCGCCGAGGCCGCGGACCAGCTGGAGGCCGCGGGCGCCGATCGCGCGACCGTCCTCGAGTTCCGCGAGGCCCTCGAGGAACTCCTCGACGACGAGGACTTCTGGGCCGAGCAGTCGCACAGCCTTGCGCTGTTCGCGTCCGCCGACGGCATGCGCACCTTCCGCCTGCCCAACCGGCTCACGAGCGAGGTGGAGGTGGCGGACCGCTTCTACGTGAAGCCGCTGCTCAGGGCGATCACGTTTCCGCAGGCTGCGTTCGTGCTTGCAATCGCGGCGGGTTCAGTACGCCTCGTGGAGATCGCGCGCGAGGGCCCGGCGTTCACGGTCGATGTGCCCGGGCTGCCAAGCGACGCCGCCAGCGCGGCCGGCAAGGCGTCGATCACCGAGCGCTCACCCATTCGCAGGCTGCAGGGCTCGGAGGGCCAGAAGGTGAGGCTGCGCCAGTACGCGAGGAAGGTCGACCAGGCGCTGCGCGGCGTCCTCACCGGACTCGAGCTCCCGCTCATCCTGGCCGCGGCGCGCCCGCTCGGCGACATCTTCCGCTCGGTGAACACCTATCCGCATCTCGTGGACGCCGGCATAACCGGCAATCCGGAGAACCAGAGCGACGAGGAGCTGGCGGCCGCGGCTCGCCCGGTGCTAGACGAGCTCTATGACCGCGAGCTGGCCGCTCTGCGCGAGCGCTTCGGCCTCGCCAACTCCCGCGGTCTCGCGTCGAGCGACGTTGCGACGGTGGCCCGCGCCGCTACCCAAGGCGCGGTGGACACCCTGCTCGTGGACATCGACGAGAAGATGCCGGGCGAGGTCGACGACGAGACCGGCGCGGTCACCTTCAGCGACGACGA
>DATEPK010000156.1:0-3516 GCA_035273245.1 Thermoleophilaceae bacterium | reverse complement strand
CGCTCGCATACGTCACGCCGGTGAGTGGCAGCTATGACGACGCCACGGGTCGCGCCGTGCTCGCCTTCCGCAAGGTCAACGGCATGGCGCGCGTGGAGACGCCCTCCACCACGATCTTCAAGAAGCTCTTCCGCGGCAAGGGCGGCTTCAGGCTCAAGCACCCGGGCGCCGGCCGGCACGTGGAGTTCGATTGGTCGCGCCAGGTGCTCGTGTTCGCCCAGGGCGGGCGGCCGGTGCGGATCTACCACGCGTCGTCGGGCAAGCCGTCCACGCCCACCGTGTTCGGCACCTTCCACTTCTACTCGAAGACGCCGGGCACCAACGCCAAGGGCATGGTGGACTCCAACTACTTCATCCGCGGCTACGCCGTGCACGGCTACGCCGAGGTGCCGCCGTACGCGGCGAGCCACGGCTGCATCCGCGTGCCGATTCCTGACGCCGCCTCGATCTTCAACTGGATCAAGCTCGGCGAGACGATCTTCGTCTACCGCTAGAGGCGGCTCAGAGCTTCAGCCGCACCGCGTAGCCGGCCAGCACTCGCAGCACCACGAAGTAGAGAAGGAACGCCAGCACGAACGGCACGCCGCGCTGCATCCAGATGTTGTTCGACGTGGTGACGCCGTCGAAGGGCTTCGTGAGCACGTCGTTGGCGTCGTCCACGAGCTCGCGCGCCTTCGTGTGCTTCTTCGCCCGCTCGCGCTCAACCGGGGGCGAGGGGTCCGGCTGATCGATGCTCACGACCTTGTCCTGCTGTTCCGTGGAGCCCGCATTCGCGTTCTCGAGAGCGAACATGGCGAAGCTCGCCACGACGATCAGGGTGCAGACAGTGGAAGCGAGGAGGAGGGTTCGCTTGATCATCAGGCCCCCATCGGGCTCGGGCCTAAGATACGCGCGCGCAATGCCGTCTCCTTCAACGAATGTCGTAGCCCAGGCGGGGGCTCGTGACCGTCTGGTGGCCGCCTTGCGCGAGCACGCGCTCGTGATCGGCGAGGTCACTCTGACGAGCGGGCGCAAGGCGCAGTACTACGTGGATGCCAAGCGGGCGATTCTGCTGCCGGACGCCTTCCTCGCAATGGGAGAGCTGGTGGCGGAGCAGGCGCGCGCCTGCGGAGCCACCGCTGTGGGCGGCGTACCGGTGAGCGCGATCCCGGTGGCGTGCGCCCCGCTCGCCTTCGGCTATCCGCACAAGTCCTTCATCATCCGCAAGGAGCGCAAGGAGCACGGCCTGCAGCGCTGGATCGAGGGGCCGCTGCCGGACCCTGGCGAGCGCGTGCTGATCGTGGAGGACGTGGTGACCACCGGGGGGTCCACCGTGGAGGCCGTGAAGCGCGTGCAGGCGGAGGGTCTCGAGGTGGCCGGTGTGGTGTGCGTGCTCGATCGGCTGGCCGGTGGCGGCGAGGCCATCTCGGAAGCCACTGGCGGCGCGCCCTACACGGCGCTCACCACGATCGACGACGTCTATCCGGATCGCCCGGACAGGTAGAGGCGCCGCCGGTCCGGCATTACACTCCCGGGCGTGGGTTGGGTGATGGTCTTCATCGGGTTGGTCGCGCCCGTCGTGATCGGCTGGTGGCTCATCGGCAAGCGGCGCGCGAACACGCTGCTGTCCCTGATCGGCCTGGCCGCGCTGCCAATCGTCGTGTGGGGCGCGTCGCTCGGCGCGAAGATCGGGCCGTGCGGCGTGCCGGACTGCATGTCCTCCACACAGCACGACCACCTCGTGATCACGATCGTCTCGCTCGTGCTCGTGCTCGCGTCCTACGGGCTGCTCGCCGTGCATCGCGCGTTTGCCGGAGGCGCGCTGCTCACCGTGGCCCTGCTGGTGGGCGCGTACTCGATGGCCACCACCGATACCGCCGCTCTCGTCATGCTCGTCCTATTCGCGCTTGCCGCCGCGGCCTACGTGTTCATCGCATGGTGGACCGAGCGCCAGGCCGCTCGCGTTCCGGACTTCCCGCCGGTCGCCTAAGGCCCTCCCGGCTTGTGGCAGACGAGCGCCTGCCCCCGGCAGGGATTCTTCGTGGTGAACACCACACGGTCGGCCTGCGCGGATCCGGTGAAGGGCTGTACGCGCACGAGGTCGGCCGAAGCCAGCCCGCCGGCATCGGTGAGGTTGAGATGCGCGAATCCCACGGGCGTCTTGCTCGCGCCGAACACGCCGCCCGCTCCCACTGAGCCGCCGTCCACCACGACGATCCGGCCGTAGCGGTCGATGTGCTGGCGGTGGTCGTGCCCGGTGAGGATGACCAGCCGGCGCCGGTAGCCGTCTACCTGAAGCGTGCGCGCCAGGAACTGCGACAACCCGTTCTCATGGACGAGCAGGATCTGCGGCGGCTCCTTGAGGGTCTGGAACCAGCTGAGCAGGTGCTGCTCGGCGGCCGCGTACAGGGCCTTGCCGTTCGGAAGATCGGCGAACGAGAAGATGCGCGTTGGACTCGCCGGGTCGCCGTGCAGCGACTCGAGCGGGTCCGGATAGCCCGCCACGCGCATGCCGAGGATCGTCTGCACCGGCTTGCCGTCGGTGCGGCCGGCGCCGTTCAGCCGTCCCTTGTCCGTGAGGACGATCACTCCGGCCGCCGCGAGCCGCCGCATGAGGCCGGCGGAGTCGTGGTTGCCCGAAACGGCGATCACCGGCTGCGTGAGCTGGCGGAAGCGCGACACGAGCACCCGCGTCTCGGTGCTGCCGCCGTTCTGCCCGAAATCCCCGGGGAAGAAGATCGGCTGGCGGCCGAACTGGTTGCGCACCGCCTTCAGGGCGAGCAGGTTGTCGTGCAGATCTGACGCGAGAATCGCCTGGCGCGTGACCGGCACCGGGCGGGCGAAGCGCGCGCCCGTGGCCACGAGCTCGGCGAAGCTGCCGAGCGCACTCTGCACCTGCGACGTATAGCCGGACGCTTCCTGCTGGGCGTTCGATGCCACGTGCAGCAGCTGCTCGAGCTCCGCGCCGCGCGCATAGAACCGAGGGTGAGAGAACGCGCCCGAGTCGAAGGTGGCGGACAGCCGCAGCAGCACGCCGCCGCAGGCGATGGCGGCGCACAGCGCCGGCGCCACCGCCACCGCGGCCACCGTCCGCTTGCGCACGCTCGGGCGGTGCGCGAGCGCGAGTGCAGCCACCGACCCCAGCGCCAGCGCGCCGCCCACCGCCCACAGGTACGCCCGAAGCAGAACCGTGCGCGCGGCATGGCGGGCATCGCGCTCGGCAACCGCCAGCACGGTTCCGTTTCCGCTCGCGGCGCTCACCACCGCCCCGCGCTTCACGGCGCGCGGCTCAACGTGAATCTTCAGCGGCACCCTGAAGGCGTGGGCGCGCACGCCCCAGTCGGCGATCGGTATGAACGCGTCCACCTGCCCGTGCCAGGCGGGTGAGATCGCGAACGACACGCTGCCGATCGCCGTGTTGCGTGTGGCGCGGCCAGAGCCGCGCAGGCCAAGCAGGATCCCACCGAATGCGAGCATGAGCACCGTCACGGCGAGCGCGGCGCCGTGCAGCAGCGCTCGGCCGGGCGGCAGCCGCAG
>DATEPK010000155.1:0-2070 GCA_035273245.1 Thermoleophilaceae bacterium | reverse complement strand
GAGCCTGGGCCCGTGCGCGGCGGAGGAGTCGGACGATCCGGTGTCGCGCGGCTCTGCTGGCTTTACCGGCCCGACGGTGATCGACCCGGAAACGCAGTCTCCGGAGCCGCCAACGGTTCCGGACGGGTCACCGTTTTCGTTTTCCTGGACCAACACGCTGGACGCTTCGGACCCGGCTGGCGCGTATTACATGTGCGGCTGGCTCGAGAGCGCAAGCGGCGCGGTTGATCGCGTCCAGGTGCCGTTCAATGTGCGCGCGCCGCGCCTGTCGGTGAAACCGGTGCCCGCACGGAACGCCCGGGTTGGACGGCGGTCTGTGTTCACCGTGCGCGGCACGGCCGAGGCACCCGCGCAGCTCGACGCGGAGCTGCTCGCTCCGTTCGGCTACTCCTGCAACGCGTCGGAATCGAAGTGCGTGCGCCATCGGATTCGCCGCTGCACGGTGCATCCGTACGACGACCCGATTCCCAACCCGTCCAACGAGTACTTCTACGAGGTGATCTCGCGCAAGCTCTCTGCTGGCAACTTCAGCTTTAAGCGCCGGATGCTGGCGCAGCAAGCCGGCCACTGGCTGTTCTGCGCCTGGATCGAGGAGCGGGGCGAGTCCGGCGACGGCCTCTTGGTCGGACCCAAGAGCGCGAAGTTCACGGTGCGCCCGCGACACTGACGCGGGTGGGGGAGGCCTGTGAGCGACCTCCCACACCCCGGTGATTACGCGTCCGCGAGGCCGGCCGCCAGCCCGGCCTGCCGCGGCTCGTTCGCCGAGCGCCTGAGCAGAGCCGTGCCCGTGGCGAGAGCCCAGATCAGGAAGTAGGCGAGGCCGATGATGCCGACCGGCTCGAACGGGCTGCCACTGAACGAGGCGGCGTCGAGCAGGGCCAGCGGCACGCCCGCGAGCGTGAGCCAGGCCAGCCAGCGCGGAACGAGCCGATCGCTGAGGAACCTGGCGCCCGCGGCGGCGAAGAGCCCGATCGCGGGCAGGGAGCTGACCGCGAGCAGGCCGTCCTCGAGGAACCCGAGCGCGCTTACGGCCTGCGGGCCCGCGTGCTCATGCGAGGCGATGACCGCCGCGATGCCGGCCCCCTGGGCGAGAAGGAGCGCACCGCCGTACAGCGTGCCGCCGACGAGCGCGATTCGAGCGGCGAGCGAGCGCTGGCCGACGCGGTCGCGGATCGTGTGAGCCACGGCGAGCGCGAGCGCGGCGAAGGCGAGTGCGGCTATGGCGCGGATGTATCCCTGCACCGCCACAGCCGCCTGATGGTTGGCGAGCCAGGCGGGATGGCGCGCCGGCGAGTCATCGCCGGCAGGTGCCGGGAAGGCGGCGGCCGCGATCACGAGCAGCGCGGCGAAGGCGATTCCCGCGATCGGCAGCGTCCGCTCGAGGCGGTTCTTGTTCATGCAGTCTCCTTCGGTCGTTGGCATGTGCGACAACGATCGGTGAGCACAGCGGCGCTGTCATGAGGCTGGAGAGCGATTACGGCTGGACGGTGGACGTAACCTCTCGCCGCTCTGTGTAAGACCGCGGGCCGACTGGAAATCAGACCAGCGATAGACGTCGGCTCAGGAAGCGCGCATTACCGTTGCACGAATGACTCGCGCGGGTCGCATGGTTCCGTACGGCTTCGGCGCCGACGTATTGGTGGCGATCTGTTTCCTCGCGCTCGGCCAAGCCGAGCTATGGGGTGGCTGGCGGGCCGGGGGAGACGGTCCGGCCTTCAATGGATCGAGGCCCGCGGAGGCAGTGTTGATCGCGCTTGTCACGCTGCCGCTCGCCGGACGCCGGCGCCGCCCTGTGCTCGCCGCCTGCGTGGTCTCCGTCGCGCTCGCGATTCATGTGCTGTTCGTGTCGGCCGAGGTCTCGTTCGTGGCCGGGCTGTTGCCGCTCGCAGTGATGGTGTACTCGGTGGCGTGCTGGGGATCGCCTCCCGGACGACTGCTCGGCCTCGCCTGCCTGCTGGGCGCGCTGGTGACCTTGGCGTCGCGGATCGACGAGATGCGCTCGACCGGGGAGATCCTGTTCAGCACGTTCGTTATCGCCGGCATATGGTTCGTCGGCGATCTTGCGCGCGC
>DATEPK010000154.1:0-3391 GCA_035273245.1 Thermoleophilaceae bacterium | reverse complement strand
GCCGAGCCCCTCCACGTCGGGGCCGCGGCCGGCGGCGATGCACAGGTAGTCGTACTTCTTGGTCTCGCCGCCGAAGGTGAGCTCCACGCCGTCGTCCTTCGCCTCGGCGCCCTCGATGTTCGCGCCGGCGACGACCTCGATGTTCTGCTTGCCGAGTTCGCGAGCCACGAGCTTGGCCGAATCCTCGTCCTCGAGCGGCAGGATCTGCGGCAGCGCCTCGAGCAGCGTGACCTTGGTGCCGAGCCGGCCGAACGCCGATCCCACCTCCACACCGGATGCGCCGCAACCGATCACGGCCATCGTCCCGGGCAGCTCGTTCAGCGCCCAGCCCGTCTCGGTGCCGAGCACGCGGCCGCCGAACTTCAGTCCGAGCAGCGGCTTGGGCACGGAGCCCGTGGCGAGCACCACGGTGTTCGCCTCGATCTCGGTGCCGTCGAACTGGCCGCCGATCTTCACGTTGCCCTCGTCGGTCACCGAGCCGTGGCCTTCGATCACGTCCACCTTGTTCTTGCCGAGCAGCATCCCCACCCCGCCGGTGAGCGTCTTCACCACCTTGTCGCGATGCGCGCCGACGCCCTTCATGTCCACCGACGCGTCCTTCACGTTGATGCCGAAGTTCTTGGCGTGGCCCACCTCGCCCCACACCTCGGCGGCGCGCAGCACCGCCTTCGCGGGGATGCACGCATAGTTGAGGCAGCGGCCGCCGATCCTGTCCTTCTCCACCACGGCCGTCTTCATCCCGAGCTGCGCAGCGCGGATGGCTGTCACGTAGCCGCCGGGACCGGATCCGATGACGATGCAGTCGTACTTCGACTCAGGCATAACGGCAGCGGAGCCTATCCAACGAGCTCAGGCTCCAATTTCTGCCGCAGCTCGTCGGGCACCGGCCGCGCTTCGCCGGCCGCGTAGTCGTAGCCCACGAGCACGCCGTAGCCGTCGGCGAGCGAGCGGCCGTCGGACTCGGAGCGCATGGCGAACTCGAGCCGCACGCTCGAGCGCTCTATGCCGGTCGGCCAGACGAACGTCCGGATCTCTTCGCCGAAGTGAGCGGGCGAGCGGTAGGCGATGTGGCACTCGGCGAAGATGAACCCGAACTGGCGCCGGCTGCCCGGATTGTGCTCGGGCAGGATGCCCATCAGGTAGTCGATGCGCGCGGTCTCGAAGAAGCGGAGAAACTCGACGTTGTTCATGTGCTGCATCGCGTCGAGGTCGCCGAAGCGCACGCGCTGCACCATCGAGAAGGCGCCGTCGGGCGGGCCTCCGTCCTGGCGGTAGCGGTCGCTCACCGCGGCTCGTTCGGCATCTGGATGCGTGCCATCTCCCGCACGAGCTTCCAGAACAGAAGCCCGGCGGCCAGGATCAGCCCGACCACGATCAGCACGGTGAGCGCCGTCGACGCCTTCAGCAGCAGGATCGCGAGCACGACGATGAGAAGCGCAAGCACCGCTTCCATCCCGAGCACCGCCCAGTAGCGGACGTTCCACATTCCCCACGCGAGGGAGAACATGAGTGCCGCCTGGAAGACGAGGGTCGTCGCCTGGCCACGGCCGCCGGCGGCGTAGGCGATGGCGTTCGCGATCGGCAGCAGGAACGCCACCACGGCGGCGACCGTCACCCACAGCGGCCTCTCGCCCTCGGCCAGGGGTACAAGCGCCGCGCGCACGGCCTCGTTCTTCGCCTCGGTGCGCTCTCGCCGGGTCAGCGGCGGGGCGGTGGGCGCCCCGGCCGGCATGGGCGCTGCCGGGCGGTGCTTGCGCTTGCGCCGCTCAGGCATGCGCCTCCACTCCGCGAAGGACGCTCGCGGCGGCGCGCGGGTCCTCGGCGTTGCGGATCGCGCGGACGACCGCGATGCGCGTCGCGCCCGCGGCGGCAACGGCATCGGCATTCCCCGGATCGATCCCGCCGATCGCGAACCACGGCTTCGCGCCGGCGTGCTCCGCCGCGTAGCGCACGAGCTCGAGCCCCACGGGCGCGCGGCCCTCCTTGGTCGGAGTGGCATACACGGGACCGACGCCGAGGTAGTCCGCCGTCGACGAGAGCGCGGCGTCCACCTGCTCGGGCGAGTGCGTGGAGATCCCGACGATCAGCTCAGGCCCGACCTTCTCGCGCACCCTGTCGAGCCCCTCGTCGTCCTGGCCGACGTGGACGCCATCGGCGCCGCAGGCGAGCGCGAGGTCCGCCCGGTCGTTCACGATCAAAAGCCCGTCGTGCTCGTCACAGAGCGCGCGGAGCCGCAGGCCTGCCTCCACCACCGCGCCGTCCGGCGCCGCCTTCTCGCGCAGCTGCACGATGTCCACGCCGCCCTCGAACGCAGCAGGCAGCGCGCGCTCGGCGCCGGCAGCATCGGTGACGAAGTAGAGGCGGGCGCGGGAAAGCCGCTCGCGGCGCACGTCGGCAAGGGACATGCGGCAGATGCTAGGGCGCTAATGCTTCTTCTTGCGCGTGGGCTTGTGGGCGGTGCGCGGATACAGCGCGCCGGCCCGCGGGCGCTTGAACGGCTTCGCCACGTCGCTCGTCTCGAGCGCGTACGTCAGGCGGAAGCTCCGCTTCGCCGCGCCCGACACGTGGAACGTGCGGTCGAAGTAGCCCATCCGGTTGAGCGTGACCGTGGCGAGCTTGTGGAACGACTTGCCGCGACCGACCTCCAGCGTGGCAGTCCCGCCGTTCGCCACCCGCACGCCGCCGAACACCTCCACCGTCGAGCGCGACACGAGCCTGACGAACAGGGGGGTCTGGAACGCCTGGTAGACGAACTTCTTCGGGCGGTTCGAGGACGAGTCGATGCCGGACTGGAAGCCGTGGAAGCGTCCGAGGCCGCGGCCCGCCGTGGAGTCGTCGCTCAGCGGATACTGCGCGTAGCTCTTCACGCGGCGGTCGTGGTAAGCCAGCCACTCGCTCTCGCTCATGAAGCGCGGCACGAGCGAGATCGGCGAGGCGAACGGGTCGGGCGGATCGGTCTGGAAGCCGAACTCGGTGATCCAGATCGGCATCTTGTGGTCCACGAACCGGCGCGCCAGCTTGCGCAGCGCGCGGTCGAGCCGTGTGAGGTCGTTGATCGTGGCGTCATCGGCGAGTGGGGTGAGAGCATCGGGGCCCTGCGCGAGCGTGTACGGGTGATAGGCGATCCCCGTGCCGGGCAGCGGCTGGTAGTTGGTGCAGCCGCGCGCCGCAGCAGCCGCACCGCGGTAGGCGTGGTAGCGGCTGTTCACGCAGGTGAGCTCGCGCAGGAACTTGATTGGAGAAACGCGCGCCGGATAGGTCTTGCCGCTGCGGGCGAACGGCAGCAGGTCGCCCATCAGGATCTGATCGCTGCCATGGCCGCTCGCCACCAGCGCGTCGTGGGCGGCGAGGAAGAGGCCGCGGTAGATCTGCGGCGACACCGGCTGCTTCC
>DATEPK010000153.1:0-3214 GCA_035273245.1 Thermoleophilaceae bacterium | reverse complement strand
GCGAGCTCGAGGCCGTTGCTCAGCATGTCGCCGTCGCTGTCGAGGGCGGCGTTGCTGTAGCCGGGGCACGGCTCCGCCTGCGGCGTGGCGCCCTGGATCGTGGCGTTGGGCGAGACGATCGGCGACTTCGCGCGCTTCGTGAACGCGCGGCCGGAACGGTGGGCGATCACGCGCACGAGCAGGCGCGTGGGCTTCTGGGCGCCGCTCTTGTCAGCGAGCAGCACCGCAAGCTTGTTGGGAAGCGTGACGGTGATCGTCTTCGAGCTGGCCTTGTCGGCCTTCACCCAAACCACGCGCTTGCCGGCGCCCATGAACACAACGGTGTCCTTGTGGCGGCCCTTGATGAAGCCTGTGCCGTGGATCGTGAGCTTCTCGCCGATCTTCAGCTTGAGCGGATGAATCGACTTCACCACCGGCGCGGCGGCGCGCCTGGCCTTGTGGTGCTTCTTGGCGAATGCCGGAACGGCGGCCAGGAAGAAGACCGGGATGGCGAGGAGGGCCAGCAGGAGGGTGCGACGACTCATCGAGCACGGTATCGGCGGGTTGGCGCCACACCTTGAGCCCGTTCTGGACGATTTATCGCAGCGTCGTCAGATTCTCGACGTGGATCTCACGCTGGCGGGCCGTGTCGCGCCCCTTCGGAAGCGCCGGCCGCTCGTCGCCGCGCTCGAGCGCGTCGAGGTAATCGGCATCCTCGTCGAGGATGCGCAGCGCGGAGTCGCGCCGCTGCGGCGCTCCGTGGCCGGGGACCACCAGCTCGACCGACTCCACGAGCGGCCCGAGCCGGGCGAGCGTGGCGCGGTAGTCCGCGAGCGAGCCGCTGTTCGAGATCCAGGGGATCTCCACGGGCGAGAGGTAGTCGCCGCACACGAGCAGATTCGCGAAGCGCACCAGCACGGCCGTGCCGTCGCTCGTGTGCCCGTCGGCGGGATGGAGCTCGAGTTCCTGGTCCCCCAGCTCCACGTAGCCGGGCACCGGCAGTGACTGGATGCCGCCGAGCGCAAGCGGCGACGCACGGTCCACATAGTTACGCGCGTCCTCCTCACGCAGCTCGCGCTGCGCTTCGCCCGGAAAGGTGCGGATGCGCTCCATCGTCGGGTCGCCCACCCCCATTGCCAGGTCCGGAAAGGCGAAGCGGCCGAGCAGGTGGTCGTAGTCCGCATGCGTCGCGAACAGCGCGTTCGGCTCGAACCCCGCCTGCCGCAGGAGCGCCGGCAGGGCCTCCAGCTCGTCCGGGAAGTACGGCGAGTCGATCAGCAGCCCCTCGCCGCCGGCCCGCAGCGCCGTTGCGTTGGTCTGCCAGATCCGGCTCGTCACCACGATCGCGTCCGGATGGACCGCGATCGCCTTCACGGTTACGCCACTCCGAGGAGCTTGGCGGCGTCGCGCAGCGTCTTCACCTCGGCGTCGGGCTTCTTCTGGCCCGACTCGAGCGCGTCGCCGTGGCGGTTCACCCAGATCACGGGGATCTTCGCCTTGATGCACGGCTCCACGTCCGCGTGGTAGCCGCTCGCGATGTGCACCCAGCCCTTCTTGCCCTCGATCCGGCGCTGACACTCCTTGAAGTGCGCGGGGTCCGGCTTGTAGCTGCGCACCTGCTGCGCGGTGACTACGAGGTCGAAGTCCACCCTGAAGTGACGGCGCGTGGCGCCGAGCAGCTTGTCGTCGATGTTCGAGAGGATCCCGATGTCGAACTTCTTGGCGAAGCGCTCAAGCTGCGCGTTCGTCTCCCTGAATGCGGGCCAGGCGGGCACGCTGTTTGGCAGGAAGTTCGAGCGCGAGGGCTCGAGATCCCACTCCATCTCCTTGGCCGAGCGCACGGCCGTCCGCCGCAGAACCTCCGCGTAGAGCTCATAGGAGCCACCCTGGATCTCGTGCTGGATGTCCAGGAAATGCGGAATGAGCACCGCCCTGTCGATCGTGAAGCCGTCGCGGTCGGCCTCCTTCTGATACGCGTCGTAAGCCCCGGACTCCCAGTCGATCAGGGTCCCGTAGCAGTCGAAGCTGACGAAGCGAACGTCTTTCGGTAGTGGCACTGCTCTCCTTGGCAGAAGCTTGCGATAGGGTCTCGCGCCCGCAGGCGGGCGGGACATTCTAGGAAGTTATGGACCTTCTCGAATATCAGGGAAAACAGCTCTTCGCGAAGCATGGCGTGCCGGTGCCGGAAGGCAAGCCCGCATCGACGGTTGAAGAAGCGGTGGCTGCCGGTGAGGAACTTGGCTACCCCGTTGTGGTGAAGGCGCAGGTGCTGATTGGGGGCCGCGGCAAGGCCGGCGGCGTCAAGCTTGCCAAGGACAAGGCGGAGCTCGAGGAGAACGCTGAGGCGATCCTCGGCATGGACATCAAGGGCTTCACCGTCCACGAGCTCTACATCGAGAAGGCGTCCGAGATCGACGAGGAGTACTACGCCGCGATCCTGCTCGACCGCACTGCGCGCAAGCCCATGGCGATGCTGTCGCGAAAGGGCGGCATGGACATCGAGGCGGTGGCGGAGGAGGACCCGAGCGCGATCGCGATCGAGCACATCGACCCGCTGCTCGGCTTTCGCGACTTCTACGGGCGCAAGCTCGCGTTCGAGGCGCAGATCGCGGACGACGTCGTGGGCCCGGTGGGCGCGATGCTCGGGAAGCTCTACGAGGCTTTCGTGGCCGAGGACGCCGTACTCGTGGAGGTGAACCCGCTGCTCATCACCAAGGACCGGCAGGTGGTGGCGCTCGACTCCAAGGTCACGATCGACGGCAACGCGATGTACCGCCACCCGGACACGGCCGAGATGCGCAACCCGAGCGCCGAGGATCCGCAGGAGCAGATGGCGCGCGAGCGCGGGCTCACGTTCGTGAAGCTCGACGGCAACATCGGCATCCTCGGCAACGGCGCCGGCCTCGTGATGTCCACGCTTGACGTCGTCGCCCAGGCGGGCGGCGAGCCGGCCAACTTCCTCGATGCCGGCGGCGGCTCGAAGGCGGAGGCGATCGTGAACGCCGTGGAGGTGATCCTCTCGAACGAGAAGGTCACGGCCGTGCTCTTCAACATCTTCGGCGGGATCACGCGCTGCGACGAGGTGGCGAACGGCCTCGTGACCGCGTTCCAGCAGCTCAAGCCTTCGGTGCCGTTCGTGGTGCGGCTCGATGGGACGAACGACGAGGAGGGGCGCAAGATCCTCGCCGAGGCGGATCTGCCCAACGTCTATATAGAAGAGACCATGCTCGGAGCG
>DATEPK010000152.1:0-3980 GCA_035273245.1 Thermoleophilaceae bacterium | reverse complement strand
CCGGTGAGCGTGACAAGGCGCGCGCGATCGAGCAGCCGCCACACTTCGGTGAGCTCGCGCTCCCGGCCGACGAAGCTCGTGAGCCGGAGCGGCAGGTTGTTCGGCGCGGGGGCAACCGGTGCGGTGCGCGGCTGCCGCGGGACCTCCTCGGCGCTCGGCTCCGCGAAGCTCCCGCTGAGGATCGACTGGTAGAGCTGGCGCGTCTCGGCGTCGGGCACGTCCTCGAATTCCCGGCGCAGCGCCTGCCTCAGCCGCTGGTATTGGGCGAGCGCCTCCTGTCGGCGCCCGCTGAGCGCGAACAGCGTCATGAGCCGTCTGTGGGCGTCCTCGTGGAGCGGGTTCTCCACGAGCGCCCGCTGGAGCCAGCGCACCGCTGAGGCCACGTTGCCGGCTTCCTGCTCGAGGGCGGCAAGCTCGATCAGCACTCCGATGCACTGCTCGCGGAGCGACTCCCGACGTGCGCTCGTCCAGTCCTCGTAGCGGTCCTCGGGGAGCAGCTCGCCTGTGTACCGCTCCACCGCGGCCTGGCACAGCGCCGGGTCGCCGGATCCGGAGGCGGCGGCCGCCGCACGTTCGAACTCCTCCGCGTCCACCACGGCGTCGGACAGCACGAGAGCGTCGTCGCGCAGCTCGATCGCGGCCGCGCCGTCGAGTCCCGCCGTCTCGAGTGCGCGCCGCGCCACGTACAGGGCCTGGTGCAGGTTGTTCGCCGCGGCGGCGACGTCTCGATCGGGCCACAGGAGCTCGCTTGCCCGCTCTCTGTGGAGACGCCGCTCGGGCGCCAGCGCCAGCAGCTTCACCAGGCTTTTCGCCTTGCGCAGCCGCCACGCGCCCTCGCTCACCAGCCGATCGCCGGCACCGACGGAGAAGCCGCCGAGCAGCGAGATCCGGAGGGACGGGGACATGGGTCTCGGCGAGCCTAACCCGGCCCCGCGGCCGGGCGCAACCGCGGTGCTAGAGGGGAATCTCCCAGAGCGGGAACCAGCGCTCGAGTTCCTGCTCCATCGGCAGCTCGGGTCCGATCTGCGCCTTCAGCCGCAGTTCGTGCTCGGTGTCGCGCGACTTGTCGCCGGTGGGGACGAACGGGTAGTAGGCGCCGCGCTTGAAGTTGTAGATGAAGTAGAGCGGCTTGCCGGCGTCCTCGAACGAGAACACCGCGCACAGGAGGCGGTCGCCATAGCCGCCGCCCTCGAGGTTGCTCGACACCACGTTGAGCGACACCACGAGGTCCTCGAACTCGTGGTCGCGCAGGATGATCCAGTGGTAGCCGAACTCGTCGTCCTTCGACTCCACGGTGGTGCCGGTGTCCTTGGCGGCGCTCCGCAAGAGGTCGTCGGTGTCCTTCACGATCGAGTTGAAGTCCGCGGTGGCGAGCGGCTGGAACACGATGCCCGCGGCGTCGCGGTGCTTGAGCCCGCAGCTCGTCTCGAGCGTGATGTACGCGGTGCTCATCGCAAACAGCCGGTCGCGAGCGGGCTGCTTGACCTTCGTCCGCCCGAGGATCGTGTCGAGTAAGCCCAAGCGTTACGCCGTTGCGGCCGCTGCGGTGCCCTGGAGCTGCGCCTCGTACTGCTGGAGGCGCGCGATCCTGGCCTCCATCGGCGGGTGCGTGGCGAACAGCGTGCCCACCGACTTCTTCACGCTCGTCGGGATGATGAAGAACGCGTTCATGCGGCCCACCTGGCGGAGGTCCTGATCGGGCACGCGCTGCATGGCGCCCGAGAGCTTCATCAGCGCAGAGGCGAGCGCGCTCGGGCGTCCGGTGATGATCGCCGCGCCGCGGTCGGCGCCGAACTCGCGGTAGCGCGAGAGGGCGAGCATCAGGAAGAACGAGATCACGTACACGGCGAACGACACGAGCAGCACGACCGCGAAGCCGGGGCCGTTGTCATCGTCGTTGCCGCCGCCAAAGCCGCCGCCGAAGAAGAACCCGAACTGCGTGATCATCGCGGCGACCGAGGCGAAGAAGCTCGCCATCGTCATCACGAGCACGTCGCGGTTCTTCACGTGCGTGAGCTCGTGCGCCATCACGCCCTCGAGCTCGTGCGGCTCGAGCACGTTCATGATGCCGGTGGTGGCGCACACCACGGCGTTCTTCTGAGAGCGCCCCATCGCGAACGCGTTGGGCACGGGCGTGTCCGCCACCGCGATCTTCGGCTTGGGCAGGTCCGCCTGGATGCAGAGGCGCTCGATCATCGCGTGAAGTCCGGGCGCCTGATCGGGCCCGACCACCTTCGCCCCCATGGCGGCGAGCGCGAGCTTGTCCGAGAAGAACAGCTGCGCCAGCGACAGCGCGCCGATGATCACCACCATCGTGGCGATGCCGGCGCCCGCGGCGAGGATCACGGCGATGAAGACCACATACAGGGCCCCCAGGAAGAACATCGTGAGGACCATCCGGGCCTGAAGACCGGGGTCGCGTCCGAACTGAGCACGCTGGCGAGCCATGGTCTGTTCGATTCTAGACGGCTTTCCGCGACACCCCGCCACGCTTACAGGACGCTTAAGTTGGGCCTCTGCAAGACCCGTTGCAGGAAGCAGGAAAACGCCTCCGGATGACCTGTCCTCGGCACAGGCCGTGATAGGGTCGCCGCCGTGCCCGCTGCAGAAATCCCTGCATAACGCGGGTAAACGGGGCAGATTTACCTGATGAGAAAGAGCTTCTGGCTTCCTCTGACGCTGACGCTTGCGGCATTTCTCCTGCTGCCCATGCCGGGCATGTCGGAGTCGCTGTCCACGCGGATTCAGCACCAGCGCGCGAAGGTCGCGTCGAAGCTCCACCACGAGGGCGTCCTCACCACGACGATCTCGACCTTCAATGACCGCATCCGCAGCCTGCAGGGCACGATCCGCGGCCTCCAGCAGCGCGAGGAGCGCATCCAGACGACGCTCGACCAGAAGCGGGCCGAGCTCGCGCAGATCCAGAACCGGCTGCAGGTGGCGCGCGACAGGCTCGCGCGGCTGCGCGCGCGTCTCGCTCTTGCAATGAACCAGCTTGCCGCCCGGCTCGTGGACGAGTACGAGTCCGACCAGCCGGACATGGTCACGGTGATCCTCGAGTCCCACGGCTTCGACGACCTGCTCACCAAAGCCGACTTCCTGCAGCGCATCTCGCGCCAGGACCAGCAGGTGGTGGGCGTGGTGAAGGTGCTCAAGGCGCAGACCGCCAAGCAGGCGGCGCAGCTCGCGGTGCTGCAGCAGAAGGCGCAGGACGCGGCCAACGCGATCCTCGCGCAGCGCAACGCGGTGGCGGCGTCGAAGGGCAAGCTCGTGAGCAGCCGCAACGCCCTCCAGCGCGCCCGCGACGGCCGCCAGGTCGTGCTCGCACGCGTGCGCTCCAGCCGCATTCGCGCGCAGGAGGGCCTGAAGGTGATGCTCGCTCAGCAGACGCGGATCGAGAACCAGCTCCGGAACGCCGCGCCGAATGCGTTCAACGGGCCCGTGAAGCAGGGCTCGGGCCAGCTGATATGGCCGGTGAACGGGCCGATCACCTCGCCCTTCTGCGAGCGCCGCGCCTGGGAGGCGTGCCACCCGGGCATCGACATCGGCGTGCCCACCGGCACCCCGATCCATGCCGCCGACTCGGGCCGCGTGACGATCGCCGGCTGGGTGAGCGGCTACGGCAACTACACCTGCATCCAGCACACGGCGACCATGTCCACCTGCTACGGCCATCAGGAGCGGATCCTCGTGAGCGTGGGGCAGGGCGTGTCGCAGGGTCAGGTGATCGGCATCAGCGACTGCACCGGCCTCTGCTTCGGCCCGCACCTCCACTTCGAGGTGCGCATCAACGGCACGCCGGTGAATCCGCTGAACTACCTGTAGTGGGCGGGCTCGCTCGCCAGGCCTAGAACCCGCGCAAAATGGGAAATAAAGGCGTACACTTCCCGGCCTTCTCGCGGGATACATAAGGCGAGCCGCGTCCCCAACGCGTTGAGAGCCACCAGGGCTTACATCACCAGTTTCGGCACCACCGGGCT
>DATEPK010000151.1:0-6664 GCA_035273245.1 Thermoleophilaceae bacterium | reverse complement strand
CACCTTCAGCTCGCCCTTTTCGATCCCCGCGAGCCCGCCCTTCTTCATCCGCACCTGGGCGCCGGTGAGGTTGTGCACCGCCATCGAGAAGTCGGGGTCGTGTCCCACGAGCAGGACCTCGTCGAGCCCCGCGCCGAGCTCCTCGGGATCGAACGGGCCGCCCTTGAGCCGCTCGTCCACGGACACCTCGACGCCGAGCGGCTCGCATGCGAGCTCCGCGGTCTGCTCAGCACGCACGCGCGGGCTGGTGAGGCAGAGGTCGAACTTCACGCCGAGCGCCTCGAGGGCGCGGCCGGCGATGCGCGCCTGCTCCTCACCTTTCTTCGTGAGCCGTCTGGCCTCGTCCGGAGTTCCGTCCTCGGCCTCGGCGTGCCTGAGAAGCCAGATCATCTACGGGCATCACTGTAACCGGCCCCTCGCGTGGCCTGCGGTGAAGGTCACCGGCCTGTTCCGCGAGTTCACGGACGCCTCGCATTCAGCCGTGGCTCCCAGCTCCCAGCTGCTTATATAGATGGCCGCATGACGCTGTTCGGACAGGAGCACGTGGACCGCTATGTGGCCACGGACGGTGAAGAGGGTCACGACTGGGAGGGGACGCAGACCCTCATCCTCACCACCACCGGCCGCCGTTCTGGCGAGCCGCGCCCGCAGCCTCTGATCTACGGCACGCACGGCGATGACTACCTCGTGGTGGCGTCGAAGGGCGGCGCTCCTCGACATCCGGCCTGGTACCTCAACCTCGATGCCAATCCGGACGTGGAGATCCAGGTGAAGGGCGAGAAGATGCGCGCCCGCGCCCGCACCGCCACGCCCGAGGAGAAGGCCGAGCTGTGGCCGATCATGACGCGCGAGTGGCCCGCGTACGACGAGTACCAGCAGAAGACTGACCGCGACATCCCACTGGTGATCCTCGAGCCGCAGTAGGGTCGGAGCGTGAGGATTCTCGCGCTCGCGGTGCTGTTGGTCGCCTTTCCTGCCGCAGCTCACGCCGCGGCGTGCCCGGGCGCGGATCCCTGCCCGTACAGCGCCTACGCAGTGTTCAGCCACAACGGGGACGGCGTGTTCCGCCAGCCGCAGGCGGTCGCGATCGCGCCGTCCGGCGACGTGTACGTGGCGGACCGCTGGAGCTACATGGTCCAGCACTTCAGCCCGAGCGGCGCCTTCATCGGCGAGTTCGGCGAGTACGGGACGGGCCCGGGGCAGTTCGGCGCCATCGGCGGGCTCGCCGTCGACTCGAGCGGGGACGTGTATGCGCTCGACACCGACCACAATCGCGTGGAGAAGTTCAGCGCTGACGGCAGCTTCATCCGCGAGTTCGGCTCGAGCGTCCTCAACATCGGCTGGAAGGGCGGCATCGCCGTCAGCGACGACACCGTGTATGTGTCGAACAGCGACCAAGAGGAGATCGCGCGCTTCACGCTCGACGGCGCGCCCCTCACGCCCATAGGTGGCTCCGCCGGCTTCAAGCACCCGCTGGGGCTGGCCGTGGCGGGCTCGCACCTGTTCGTGGCGGACGACCAGAACAACCGCGTGGTCGAGCTGAACACCTCCGACGGCAGCACCGTGGCGTCCAGCAGCGGCAGCTTGAAGAACGCCTATGACGTGGGCGTGGACGGCGACGGAAACGTCTGGGTGGCGAACAACGGCGGCAACGACGTCGTGAAATTCTCGTCCGACTTCGCGACCGCGACGGCGTACACCGGGTCCGGTGGAATCAACACCCCGCGTGCCCTCGCCGTGAACGCGGACGGCGACGTGTACGTGGCGGACACGCTCAACGAGCGCGTGCAGGAGCTGGCGCCGGACGGGACCGTGCTCGCGGTGTTCGGCGTTAACGGACGCAACTTCGGCAACCTCACCGGCCCCGAGGGCTTGGCGCTCGCGCCCGACGGTCATCTCGTTATCGCGGACACGCTCGAGTACGCGATGCAGGAGCTGGACCCGAACGGCGTGTTCCTGCGGCGCTGGGGCAATCACAACGAGTTCCAGCTCGAGTCCGACGCGGCAGTGGATCCCAGCGGCAACATCTACGTGGCCGACACTGGGCACGACGAGGTGCAGAAGTGGGACGCCGCGCTGAGCACCGGGGCCGTGATCGGCAAGGGGCAGCTTGCGGCCCCGCAGGGCGTGGCGGTCGATCCCGCGGGAGACATCTACGTGGCGGACACCGGCAACAACCGCATCGCGAAATTCGATCCCGCCGGGAACCTCGTGGCGAGCTGGGGCGGCTTCAATCTGCCATCGGACATCGAGTACTGGGCGTCGGTGCTGTACGTCAGCGAGGCGGGCGGCGACCGCGTGGACGAGCTGTCGCCCGACGGCGCCCTGCTCCACCGCTGGGGCGGGCCCGGCGCGGCGGCGGGCCAGTTCAACGCGCCGGAGGGACTTGGCGTCGACTCGTCCGGCCGCGTGTACGTGGCGGACTCGGGGAACGCACGCGTGCAGCGCTTCGGTCCCAGCGGCGCCTTCCTCGACGCGTGGGGCGGCTATGGCCACGCCGACGGGCAGTTCGTCGAGCCCGACGACGTGGTGGTGGGAGCCAACGGCGACTCCTTCGTGTCTGACACGTTCAACAACCGCCTGGAGCGCTTCTCCTTCGCCCCGCCCGCCCCGGCCGCGCCGGCGCCACCACCTGCGCCCGCCGCCCCCGCTGTCAAACCACGTCTGGCGGCGCCACGGCTCAAGCTGACGGTGGCGCGCCGTCAGCGCGTGCTCCACCAGCACGGCGTGAAGGTCACCGTGAGCTGCGCCTCCAACTGCCGCGCCGTCGTCACGGCGCACGGCTTCCGGACGCTCACCCTCGTCCTTCACGCAAAGCACACAGCGCACCGCAAGCTGCGCCTGACCAAAGCGGAGACAAGGAAGATCAAGACGGTGCTCCGTAAGCACCGCCATGCAACGATTCTCGTGACGGCCACAGCCCGAGCCCCTGCGGGGCCAAGCGCAGCGATTAGGCGCGGAACGAGAGTCAGGGTGACCGGCTAGGAAGCCGGCTTGAGCGTGTAGCGACCGGTGAGCTGCTCGAGCTCGCGTGCGACCTCGTCCAGGCCCGCTGCCGCCGTACGCGACTGCTCGGCCTCGCTCGCGAGGTTGCTGGTGACCGCTTCGGTCTGTCGCATCGCGTGTGCGATCTGGTCCATGCCCACGCTCTGCTGCCCCGCACTCGCGGTGATCTCGTCCGCCGCATCGGCAGCGGAGCGGATGGCCTCGGCGAGCTGCGAGATGATCTCGCCGGCGCGAGCCGCCAGCTCGTGACCATGTCGGACAACCTCAGTCCCTTCGCCGGACTTCTGGACCGCAGCGTGCACCGCCGCCTGGATGTCTGCGAGGATCGTCTCCACCTGAGCCGTGGCCTGCTTGGACTGCTCGGCCATCTTCCGCACCTCGTCGGCGACGACGGCGAAGCCCTTGCCCTGCTCTCCGGCCCGGGCCGCCTCGATGGCGGCGTTCAGTGCGAGCAGCGAGGACTGGTCGGCCAGCTCGTTCACGGTCTCAGTGATCTCGGAGATCTGCTCGGTGCGGTCGGAGAGCGCCTGGATGTCACTCGCGATCTCGCCCACTTTGTCGCTGATGTCGTCCATGCTGTGGGCGATCGCCTGCACCGCTGCCGCGCCCTCGCCCGACACCTGCATCGATGTGCGGGCCTGGTCGGCCACCTCCTCGGCCTTGCGCGCAGCCTGCTCGGCGTTCGCGCGGACCTCCTCGACCGTGGCGGTCACCTCTTGCACGGCGGCCGACTGCTCAGTGGTGCTGCGGCTGTTCTGCTCGACGCTCGAGAGGATGCCACTCGAGTTCACGCCGATTTGCTGCGCACCCGCCCGCACCTGGCCCGAAATCTCCGCGAGCCCTTCGACCATATGGTTGAGGCTCCTGCCGAGCGCGGCGAGCTCATCGCTGCCGTCGGCGTTCAGCCGCGCCGTGAGGTCGCCCTCGGTGACCTGCTCGGCGAAATCCGCGTACGAGCGGATGCGCCGCACGATCTTGCGAATGAGCACGCCCACCAAGCCGAGTCCGGCGAGGGCAATCAGGCCGGCGATGATCAGGATGCCCGCGCTCGAGCCGCCCGCCGTGGGGGCGGGCACGCCGGCGCGCTGCATTGCGATGATGTACCAGTCGTTCGCGTTATGGGGCGTGCGCGGCAGATGCGTGAAGGCCGCGAGCTTGCCGCCGACGGTGGTGGTGCCGGACGCCTTCCCCTGGCGAACGAGTGCGACGAAACGATGATCCTTCGGCTGGCCGAGCTTCCCGCCCGGCTTTTGCGGAAGGCGGCTGTTGAACACCACATAGCCGGTGCGGGCGTCCACGGCCATGATGTCGACCGACCTGTTGCGGGCAGCCTCCTGACGGAAGCCGTCGACCGACACCTCGAAGTGCACGAGCGCGGCGCCGCGGGGCGAAGCGAGGGGCGTGGAGTTGGAAACCACCCAATCGTTCGTGTCCGGCGAGACGTACGGCTTGGCCTGGTACACCTGCCCGGGTGGGAGGGCGAACGTGGGCTTGAAGAACGGGTTGCCGGACTCATCCGGCGAAAGGTCCGAAACCGGAGCGCGCTTGCCGCGCACCACTCGCGCCACCTCCGGCCCGTTGCGGTCGATGAAGCACGCCTCGCCGATGATGCCGGGGAACAGCGTCTCGAGGTAGCCGAGGGCGCTGTTGGCCTCGTCAAGGATCTGCCCGCCGGCTGCGACGCGCTGATGCAGCGAGCCGGGCTCGGAGTAGAACTCGGAGAAGGCGGGGTTGTGTGCGCTGATGAGAGTGACCGAGCGCGCCCGCTCGAAGTAGTTCTCGAGGGCGGAGGCCTCCTGAGCCGACGCCTGCTCAAGCGAGCGGCCGAGCGCCGCCTTCGAGTTCGCCTTCGACTGGTGCTCGAAGGCGTAACCGAGGGGGAGCAGGCTGATTCCGAGAATCGCCGCGATCAACCAGAACGTCCGTACCATCGCCGGGGTTATCGTCCTCGGCTACCCGCGCTTGAGTCTGATTTCGCGGGGGCGTGAGCCCGCTACCCGCGCTCTGCCTCGACCGCGAGCTCGGTCGGGTGGTGCCCGATCAGCGATTCCACGGCGCTCGAGCGGGCGATCAGCACCACGCCGGCAACCACCGCGGCGAGCGCGATGAGCACCGCCGCGCCGCCGAGCGGCGTGTTGCCCCAATCCTCACCGCCAACGAGCGGAGCGAGCAGGACGGGCAGGACGGTCTGCGCGCTGAACACGAGCGGCGCCACCTGACTGGCCGGCCGTGACTGGAACGCGCTGTTCTCGCTGAGCACGCCGACCACGGCGGCGGCCCCCACGAGGTTGGCCCACAGCCATGCGGAGAGGTACGCGCCGGAGCTGAAGTCGTCCGACACGAGCTTGGTCACGAAGCCGCTGAGCGCGAACGCCACCCCGGCGCTTATCACGGGGGCGAAGCCACGCGCCGACGAACGCTCGCGGAAGAGGTACGGGAGCAGGGCGATCGCTCCGAGCGCGATGAGCACGGCAGCCAGCCCGGCGCCGTGCGTGTGCGTGCCGCTGCGGTCGGGCGCTGCCCAGGCCACACCTGCCTCGCCGCCAACGATGAGAAGCACGCCGAGCACGTCGCGCGGGCGCACGCGCTCTCCCAGCGACCTCGCCGCGACGAACAGCAGTATCAGCAGGCCGGCTGCGAGCGCGGGCTGCACCGCGGTGAGCGGAGCGTGGCCCAGGGCCGCCGCATGCAGCGGCCAGCCAACCACCGCGAGCCCAATCCCGATGCGCCAGCGGCGCCGGCGCACGAGCTCCCGCAGCAGCGACAGCTTGAGAGACAGCTCGCGCGGTAGCGCCCGCGCGTCAAGCGCCTGCACCGCCACGGCCACGTTGAATAAGGCCGATGCGACCAGCGCGAGGAGGAGACCTAAGAGCATTCAAATAGAAGATGGCACGGAATTCCGGACGTGCGCACGATATGTTCGGACCTGCGGGTGGACTACTCGATCTACAAAGCAATAGACGACACCGGCCCGAGCTTCCTGCATGGGCCGCTCAAGTTCGCGGCGAACGACCTCGTGTTCGTGATCGTGGTGCTGGTGGCACTCACATTCCTCATCCCGTGGAACCGCCGCCGCCTCGAACGGCGCATCGGCGCGGTGCTGGCCACCGCCGCGGGTGGCATCGCGCTGCTCATCGTCCAGCCGATCGCGAACGCTGTGGACAGGTCAAGGCCGTTCGTCACGCATCCGCATGCCCATTTGCTGATCCCGCACGGCCGCGATCCCGGCTTCCCGAGCGATCACGCCACCGCGGCATTCGCCCTGGCCATGGGCCTTTGGCTCTACGACCGGACTATTGGGGCGATCGCGTTCATCCTCGCGGCCATCGTGGCGTTCGCGCGCGTGTACGTCGGCGTGCACTATCCGTCCGATGTCGTGGCCGGCGCGCTCATCGGAATGGCCGTGGCGCTGATCCTGTACTTCACGCCGCTGCGCGCAGTGGTGGTTCGCATCGCGCGCGCGTGCTCCGACCTCTGGGAGCGCATCCTGGGCGTCATGCCCGTCGGCAGCCGGGCGTAGAAAGACAACGGCCCTCCGGGGGGAGGGCCGTCGCCTGGGTTCCATATTCGATTCGGAGCGGGGCTGCGGCCCCATGCGCGTGCCGTGCTTGTTCCCGCCGAAACCTCGGTTCAATCCCGCTCTGGACGTATGTTCGAG
>DATEPK010000150.1:0-2864 GCA_035273245.1 Thermoleophilaceae bacterium | reverse complement strand
TCGCTGCCAGTTGCGGTGAACGCCGAGCTGAAGCTCGAGGTGTAGTGCTTGGCCTGGGAGTAGCGGTTGTCGCTGTCGGTCTTGTCGTAGAACTGCGAGGTGTCCACCTCGCCGGTCGCGCCCTTCGGGCCCGTGGGCCCTGTCGGGCCCATTGGGCCGAGGTCCCCCTTCGGTCCCGGGTCGCCCTTCGGTCCGGCCGAGCCCTGAGCGCCTGGCTGCCCGCTGGGGAGCTGCCCGCTCTTGAAGTCCTTCGCCAGCAGGGAGTGGTCCTTCACCTTGGCCGACACCACGGCGTTCTTCTTGAGCTGCTTTGTTCCGACGCTGTTGCGCGGCAGGTTCACGGCCGCCCAGGCGCCGCCGCCGAGCGCGACGAACAGGGCGATGAGGGCCACGATCATGGCCGGGGACGGGCGGTGGCGAAGGAGACGTTGCATCTGGCTCTTGTAAGTGCGATCGAGCCGGAAGTCGTCGTGGTAGCTACCACGAACTTTTGAGCTGGTCCCCCAGAGGTGGCTTCACCGAAGCCACGTCTCTATTACTCTCCCCGCCCTTCAATGCAGGGTGAGGCGAAATGAAGATCGCCGTCCCGAACGAGTCTCAAGGGGGCGAGCGCCGCGTGGCGCTGGTCCCAGACGTGATCAAGAGGCTCAGCGGGAAAGGCCATGAGGTGGTTGTGGAGTCGGGTGCCGGGGAGGGCGCGCGGATCCCTGACGCGCTGTTCGAAGAGGCGGGCGCCAAGATCGGCTCGCCCGAGGGCGCGGACGTGGTCGTGCGCGTCACGCCGCCGAGCGCGGACGACGTCGAGCGGCTCCCGAACGGGAGCGTGCTGATCGGCTTCCTGGCGCCGCTGACCTCGCCCGAGACCACGCGGGCGCTCGCGTCCGCGGGCGTGACCGCGTTCGCCATGGAGGCGATTCCGCGCATCTCCCGCGCCCAGTCGATGGACGCGCTCTCCTCCCAGGCGAGCGTGGGCGGCTACCGCGCGACGCTCATCGCCGCTCAGGAGCTCGGCCGCTTCTTCCCCATGCTCACCACCGCCGCGGGCACGATCCCGCCGGCCAAGGTGCTCGTGCTCGGCGCCGGCGTGGCGGGCCTCCAGGCGATCGCCACCGCCAAGCGCCTCGGCGCCCAGGTGACCGCCTTCGACGTGCGCTCGGTGGTGAAGGAGCAGGTGCAGTCGCTCGGCGCCAAGTTCCTCGAGCTCGACATCGGCGCGGACGCCGAGGCGGAGGGTGGTTACGCGCGCGAGCTCACGCCCGAGGAGCAGGAGGCGCAGCAGAAGGCTTTGAACGAGGCCATCGGCGACTTCGACGTGGTGATCACCACCGCGCTCATCCCGGGCCGCCCGGCGCCGAAGCTCGTGACCGAGGCGGGCGTCCACAACATGAAGCCGGGCTCGGTGATCGTGGACCTGGCCGGCGAGGCGGGCGGCAACTGCGAGCTCACGAAGCCGGGCGAGACGATTTTGGAGGACGACGTGGTGATCGCCTCCCCGCTCAATCTGCCGAGCACGATGCCGGAGCACGCCTCGCAGCTCTACTCGCGCAACATCATGTCCCTGCTCGACCTGATCACGGGCGAGGAGGGCGAGCTCAACCTCAACTTCGAGGACGAGGTGGTTGCCGGCGCCTGCGTGACGCGCGAGGGCGACATCGTCCACGAGGGCGCGAAGAAGGCCGCCGGCGCGCAGGCCGAGACCCAGCAAGGAGCGTCATGAGCCTCGTAACCGAGATCGCCATTCTCGTGCTGGCCGCGTTCGTGGGCTTCGCCGTGATCTCGAAGATCCCGAACACGCTGCACACGCCTCTGATGTCCGGCACGAACGCGATCCACGGCATCGTCCTTCTGGGCGGCCTGATCGCGATCAGCGAGGTGAGCGGCTGGTTCAACGAGCTGATCCTCGTGATCGCCATCGCCTTCGGCACGATCAACGTGGTGGGCGGCTTCCTCGTCACCGACCGCATGCTCGAGATGTTCAAGAAGCGTCCGACGCCGCAGGCGCAGGACGACGGGGCAGGACCCGAGGACGAGTCCTAGACGATGACGGTCACAGGGATCTTCCTGAGGGACGACACGTTCCTCGACTACATGTACATCGTCGCGTTCAGCCTGTTCATCCTCGGGCTGATGATGCTGACCACGCCGGGCACGGCGCGCCGCGGCAACAAGGTCGCCGCCGTGGGCATGGCCATCGCGATCGCGGACACGCTGCTTCGCCACGGCATCCACCGGTGGGGCCTGATCATCCTCGGCCTCGCGATCGGCACGGCGATTGGCATCCCCGCCGCCCGCAACGTGAAGATGACGGCGATGCCGCAGATGGTCGCGCTGTTCAACGGCGTGGGCGGCGGGGCGGTGGCTCTCATCTCGTGGGCTGAGTACCGGCACTTCGGGAACTCGCTCGGGTCGAAGCACCTCATCCCCACGCTGTTCGCGGCGATCGTCGGGTCGATCTCCTTCTGGGGTTCGAACATCGCGTTCGCCAAGCTCCAGGAGCTGTTACCGGGGCGGCCGATCATGCTGCCGGGGCGGCTTCAAACCGTGCTGAACGCGACGCTGCTCACGGCCGCCGTCGTGTTGGCGGTGATCATCGCGACTGGCACGCACTCGGGCCTGATGTTCTTCCTGATCCTGGTCGCCGCGGCCATCCTCGGCAACGCGATCGTGCTGCCGATCGGGGGCGCCGACATGCCGGTGGTGATCTCGCTGCTGAACGCGTTCACCGGCCTATCCGCGGCGGCCGCCGGTATCGCGCTCGACAACATCGCGATGATCGTGGCCGGCATGCTCGTGGGCGCCTCGGGCTCGATCCTCACCAACCTGATGGCCGAGGCGATGAACCGCTCGATCCCCGCGATCGTGGC
>DATEPK010000149.1:0-3516 GCA_035273245.1 Thermoleophilaceae bacterium | reverse complement strand
GAGGTGGAGTGCTCCGTGATCGGCAACCGCGAGCCGCTCGCGTCCACGCCCGGCGAGATCTAGGCGCATGCGGACTGGTACGACTACGAGGCCAAGTACACGCCCGGCGGCATGGAGCTGATCGTGCCGCCACGTCTTGCGGGCGATGTGATCGAGCGCGTGCGCGAGCTGGCGGTGGAGGTCTACATGAGCGTGGGGTGCAGCGGGTTCGCTCGTGCCGACTTCTTCGTGGAGGACGGCGAGCGCGTGCTCGTGAACGAGCTCAACACCATCCCGGGCTTCACGCAGACGAGCGGCTTCCCGAAGATGTTCGCCGCATCAGGGCTGCCCTTCAGCGAGCTGCTCGACAGGCTGCTGGAGCTCGGGCTCGAGCGCTACCGCGAAGAGCGCGCGTACCGGTTCTAGCGGTAGCTACCGGTACAGGGTGAGCTCATTGATGGCGGCCTGGCCGCCCGCGGCGAGCTTCGTGATCCACACCAGGTAGAAGCGGTAGCTCTTGCCGTTCGTGTCGACGGGGATGCGGGTGGCGCTTCCGACCACGGTGGAGCCGGACACGGGCGTCCAGTCCTGCACGTTCGGCGGCGCCGACGTTCCCGCCGCCGCAAGCACCTGCGCGGTGTAGCCGGACTCGCGGCTGATGATGTCGAGCCGGCGTGCGAGCACCGGGCTGCCGGCGTCCACGTACAGGCCCACGCCGGGCTTGGTCTGCGGGATGCCGCTGTCGTAGCGCTCCGTCGTCCACATGGTCACCGGGTTGTGGTCGATGGCCTTCGGCGTGTCCGCGTGGTGCTCGCCGTCGCCGCCGATGGGATCGAAGTCGTTGGCGGCGTCCGGGGCGAGCTTCACGGGCTGGAGCGCGGGCGCGCCCTTCGGCTGAGTGGGCGCGGGCGGACCGGGCGCGTTCTCGTGCGTGCGCGTGGCGAGCACCACCACGATCACCGCCGCGATGGCGGCGAGCAGCAGCGTGAGCGCGGCCACGCGGCGCGGGAAGCGCACGCGCCACGGCGCGCGGAAGCGCTCGCCCGGTAGTGCTCGCAACACGGTGGTGGCCTCGCCGCTCGTCTGCCCGGCGCGGGTGGCCTCGAGCGCGAGCGCATCCTCGAGGTCGATCTGCATCTGCTCGATCGTGCGGTAGCGGTTGCGCGTCTCCTTGGCGGTCGCGCGCTCGACGATCGACGCGGTGTTGGCGGATACCTCCGGCCGCGCGAGCTGCACGTCGGGCATTGGCTCGCGAACGTGCTTCATCGCCACGGCCACGGGCGCGTCGGCCCTGAAGGGCACGTCGCCGGTGAGCATCTCGTAGAGCACGACCCCGAGCGAGTAGATGTCGGACTGCGGCGTGACCTCCTGGCCGAGCGCCTGTTCCGGCGACACGTAGTCGGTGGTGCCGAGCACGCGCCCGGCGAGCGTGAGCCCCTCGCCGCCCTCGAGCGAGCGCGCGATGCCGAAGTCCGTGACCTTCGCGCGCCCGTCCGTGTCGAGCAGCACGTTCTGCGGTTTCACGTCGCGGTGCACGAGCATCTCCGAGTGCGCGGCCTGGAGCGCACGCGCGATCTCGATCGAATAGGCGAGCGCCTCGGGAATGGGCAGCCGGCCCAGGCGCCGGATGCGGTCCTTCAGCGTCTCGCCCGAGATGTACTCGAACACGATGTAGGGGCAGCCCTGGTCCTCGCCCGCGTCGATCACGGTCACCACGTGCGGATGGTTGAGCCGCGCGACCGCGCGCGCCTCGCGCCGGAAGCGCTCGAGCTGGTCGTCGTCCTCCGCGATCTCGTTCTGGAGGATCTTGATCGCCACCCAGCGCTCGAGGGTCTCGTCGAAGGCGCGGTAGACCGTGGACATCCCGCCGGAGCCCACCCGCTCCTCCAGCCGGAAGCGTCCGCTTAGAAGGGTGCCGATCACTGCTCGTCTATTTTGGGCGACCGCATGGCCGTAGGTGTCCAGTACTTCACCGATCCCGCGTGCGTCTGGTCGTGGAGCACGGAGCCGAAGATCCGCAAGCTAATGGTGGAGTTCGGCGACTCCCTGGCCTGGACCTACGTGATGGGTGGTCTGGCACGCACCTACCAGCTACCCGCAGAACGCGAGAAGCACATCATCGAGTGGCTGGAGGCGGCCGGCGAAAGCGGCATGCCAGTCGATCCGCGCATCTGGACGGAGGGGCCGATTTCCAGCACTTTTCCGGCCTGTATGGCGGTGAAGGCGGCCGCGGAGCAGGCGCCCGACCGCGGTGGCGCGTACCTGCGCGCCCTGCGCGAGGGGATCATCTGCTTCCGGCGCAAGCTCGACACCACCGAGGCGCTCGTGGGTGAGGCGCGCGGCGTGAAGCTGGACGTGGAGCGATTCCGCATCGACCTCGGCTCGCACGCGATCGTGGAGGCGTTCGGCGAGGACATCGAGGCCACCCGTACGGTGAGCGACGACGCCCGCGAGCGCGGCGGCGCCACGATGGGCCAGAGCGGCGAGCGGCTTGTGTTTCCCACCGTCGTGTTCGGCGGCTCGCACGCCGTATATGGCCCGCAGCCGTATGAGGCCTACCGGGAGGCGGCGCTGGCCGCGGGCGCATCGCCCGCCGCCGCCGGCCCGCCCGGCGTGCTCGAGGCGGTGAAGCGCTTCGGCCGCATGGCGCCGGCCGAGGTTGTGGAGGTGTGCGAGCTGCCGGAGCCGCGCGCCGAGCTCGAGCTGTGGCAGCTCGCGTCCGAGTGGAAGCTCCGCCCGCTGAAGGTGCTTACGGGCGTTCTGTGGGAGCTGACCTGACCAGCTCCAGCAGGCTCTCGTGCTCCTCCGCGCAGGCGGGGCAGCCTTCGAGGTGCGCGGCCATGCCGGGCACCGCGCTGTGTGGGTCGCCGCCGGCGAGCTCGGTCTCCACGTAGCGGTCGAGCTGCTCGAAGCAGGCATCGCAGGTGAGCTCCGGACCCTGCGGGCCCAGCAGCCGGCGTGTGACTTCCCGATCGTTCATGCGGCCGCCTCCTTCCGGCCAGATTCGATGTCAAACCCCTGCTCGGCGAGCCGCAGCCGGAGCTTGCGGCGCGCGTCATGAAGTGTCTTATAGAGGGCCCCGCGGGTGCTGCCCAGGCGTTCGGCGAGCACGTCGATCGGCACGCCCTCGAGCGTCACCTGCACGAGCACCAGGCGCTGGTGTGGGGTGAGCGCCTCCTGGATCGCGTGCCGCAGCGCCAGCATCAGCTCACTCGATTCCGCGCTTGCGGCGGGACCGGTGTCGAGGTTCGGAATGCGTGTCCAGGCGTCCGCGTCGAGTGAGACCTCGCGACCGCGCCAGGCTCGGCGGCGCACTTTCACGGCCGCTTCCAGCAGGGCGAACTTGTAGGCCCACGTGGTGAAACGGCTGTCGCCGCGGTAGGTGTGCAGCTTGGCGAGCACGGCGAGCAGCGCGTCGTGAGCGGCGTCGGCGGTGAGCTGGTCGACGTCCACCGAGCTGTCGAGCGAACTGCGCCGCCTGTTCACCTCGAAGCGCGCAGCGCGAAGCATCAGCTCGTGCAGCTGCCGCGTGGCGTC
>DATEPK010000148.1:0-2674 GCA_035273245.1 Thermoleophilaceae bacterium | reverse complement strand
GCTCCTCCACCTCGAACGGGCTCGGGAAGCGCGCGGCCGCCACCTCGGTATCTGCCATCTCCACCCTCCTCGTTGAGAGTCGAAGGTACGCGGATCGAGGCGCGCGTTTCAAGTGTCAAAGCTCGCGTCTGTGAAAGGCTGTGCCTATCATGGCGCAATGGAGCTGCGGCAGCTGTCCTCGTTTGTGGCCGTGGCCGAGGAGCTCCACTTCCGCCGCGCGGCCGAGCGCCTGCACCTCGCGCAGCCGAGCGTGAGCCAGCACATTCGCACGCTCGAGGCCGAGCTGGGGGTGCTGCTCTTCCAGCGCAACCGCCGGGGCGCGACGCTCACGGCGGCGGGCGAGGCCTTACTGCCCGAGGCTCGCGACCTCCTCGCCCATGCCGAGGAGGCGGCTGCGGTCGTGCGCGCCACAGGCAGCGGTGAGCGCGGCCGCCTACGCCTCAGCCTCACGCGCTCGCTCACCGGGGGCGTGGCCGGCGCGATCGTGGGCGAGTACCGCGCGCGCTACCCGGACGTTCACCTCGACCTCACGGTCGGCAACACCATGCTGCACATGGAGCAGCTCCTGGCGGGCGACATCGACGTTGGCTTCGTGCGGCCGCCACTCGAGGTGGACGGGCTCGAGGAGCTCGTGCTCGGACGCGAGCCGCTCGTGTGCGTGCTGCCGAAGGGGCACCCGCTGGCCAAGCGCAATCGCGTGCGCACGCGCGACCTGCACGGGCTGCCGCTCGTATGGTGGCCCGAGGAGCACGGCCCCGGCGCCTGGCGCGAGGTCCGCCGCGAGGTGATGGGCGAGCCGCCGTGGCCGCCGATCGACCGCGTGGAGCCCGAGGAGGAGCGCATCGTCTCCGCCGTGGCGGAGGGCGCGGGCATCTCGTTCATCATGCTCGAGCGCTCCAAGAGCCTGCGCATCCCCGGCGCCGTGTACCGCCGCTTCGCGCAGCCCGAGCCCACGATGGGGATCGCGATCGCGTGGCGCCGGGACGATCCGCTTCCCACCGTCGCGCGGCTACGCGAGCTGGCGGCGGAGATTGCGGCTCAGACCTTGTCGAGCCCGACGTAGTTCTCGGCGAGCGTGGTGGCGGCAGCCTTGGACGACGTCACGTAGTCGAGCTGCGCCATCTGAAGCTGGTATTCGAAGTCCTCGGCCTCTCCGATCAGGTGCAGCATCGAGGTCATCCACCAGGAGAAGTGCTGCACCCGCCAGACGCGGCGCAGGCAGGCGTCCGAGTAGCCGTTCAGCAGCGACTCGTCGCCGTCGCGATACCACTTGGTCAAAGCCTCGGCCAGGACGCGCACGTCGCGCACGGCGAGGTTGAGCCCCTTGGCGCCGGTGGGCGGGACGATGTGCGCGGCGTCGCCGGCGAGGTAGAGACGGCCGTGCTGCATCGGCTGCGCCACGAACGAGCGCATCGGCGTGATCCCCTTGTCGATGATCGGGCCCTCGTTCAGCTCCCACCCGTCGTCGGTCTCGAAGCGCGTGTGCATCTCTTCCCAGATGCGGTCGTCTGACCAATTGGCGATGTCGTCGTGCGGATCGCACTGCAGGTACAGGCGGCTCAGCTCCGGCGACCGGAGCGAGTGGAGCGCGAAGCCGCGCTCGTGGTTGGTGTAGATGAGCTCGTCCGTGGACGGCGGCACCCGCGCGAGGATCCCGAGCCAGCCAAACGGGTACTCGTGGTTGTAGATCGTGAGCCGGCTCTCGATCGCCGGGCGGCAGATGCCGTGGAAACCGTCGCAGCCGGCGATCACGTCGCACTCGATCTCGTGGCGCTCGCCCTCGTGCGTGTACTCGATACGCGGGCTGTCTGTGTCGAAGTCGTGCACGCTCACCTCCGACACCTCGAAGTGGAGCTGCTGCCCGGCGGCGAGACGCGCTTCGATCAGGTCCTTCACGACCTCCTGCTGTCCGTAGATGAAGATGGACTTGCCGGTGAGCTCATTGAGCGGGATGCGGTGGCTCTGGTGCCGGAAACGCAGGTACACCCCGTGATGCTCCAAGCCCTCCCGGTGGAGGCGCTCGCCGAGGCCGAGCTCGTCAAGCAGGTCCGCCGTGCCCTGTTCGAGCAGGCCCGCGCGCACGCGCTGCGTGACGTATTCGCGGTCGCGGTCCTCGAGGATGACGGACTCGATGCCCGCCCGGTCGAGCAGCTGGGCGAGAACGAGCCCGGCCGGCCCGGCGCCCACGATTCCCACCTGAGTCCGCACCCGGGCCATGCTAAGCCGCCGTCCAGCCGCCATCGAGGACGAGCTCCGTGCCGGTCACCCACTTGGACTCGTCGGAGGCCAGGTAGAGAACGCCGTACGCCACGTCCTCCGGCTCGCCGAGGTGGCCGATCGGGTGCGCGTCCTGCAGCTCAGCCAGCGCCTTCTCCCGATCCGGTTGGGCGTCGAGGTACTCCTCGAGCAGAGGTCCCCACGCGAAGGCGGGATGCACGGAGTTCACGCGCACGCCGTTTCGCTGCTTGCCGCAATACAGAGCCGCGGACTTGGTGAGCAGCCGCACGCCGCCCTTCGATGCGTTGTAGGCCGCCATCTCGGGGTGGGCGATGATGCCCTCCATCGAGGACATGTTCACGATCGAGCCGCCGCCCGATTCGGCGATCGCGGGGATCCCGTGCTTCACGCCGAGGAACACGCCGTCGAGGTTGATCGACTGCAGGTGGCGCCACTC
>DATEPK010000147.1:0-4179 GCA_035273245.1 Thermoleophilaceae bacterium | reverse complement strand
GGGCGAGGTCATAGGTCATAGGTCATAGGTCATAGGGGCGAAAGCCTGTGGCTTTCGACTTACCTGTGTGTGGCCAACGACTTCACTCAGCTCCGGGCTTACCAACTGGCTCGACACCTCTCGGCATCCGTCTACGCGGCGGTGCAGGAATGGCGGCATCTCGATCAGCGCACCGTCGGGGTTCAGGCGATTCGTGCGGCGGACTCCGTTGGGGCGAATATCGCCGAGGCGACCGGCCGCTGGCATAACCAAGACCAGCGCAGGCTCCTGTTGATCGCGCGTGGATCGCTTAAGGAGGCCGAACACTGGATCCTGGTCGCCCAGGAACGGGGCCTCATGGACTCCGAGGCACACCGCCCAGTGGCAGAGATCGCCCGCCTGCTCAACGGTCTAATAAAGAAGCGCTCGGATCAAGGCCTATGACCTAGGACCTATGACCCATGACCTCCTACGGCACTTCCGGCGCAACGTCCGACGCCGGCGGCGGCGGTCCCGTCTCCACCGCGATGCGGCCCCTTCTGGCATTCCATAGATCCTTGACGATTATCTGAACGCCGGCGGCCACCGGGATCGCGAGTAGGGCGCCCAGCACGCCGAGCTGACTTCCGCCTATCAGCACCGCGACGAGGACCACGAGGGGGTGCAGCGCGACGGTCCGGCGGTAGATCACCGGCTGCAGGATGTTGTTCTCGATCTGCTGGTAGACGATGAAGTAGATCGCCCAGACGATCAGCGCCGTGGGGAAATTCGAGATCGCGGCCACGATGCCGATGCCGACGCCGCCGATGGTCGCGCCCACGAGCGGGATGAGATCGAGGAACGCCATCAGCACCGCGAGGGGGACGGCGAACGGCACCTTGAGGATCTCGAGCACGATCCACGTGCCGGTGCCCGCGATCACCGAGATGATGAGGTTGCCGACCACGTAGCCGCTCGTCGCCTCGTACACGTCGTCCATCACCTTCCGAACGCGCTGGGCGCGTTCGGGGGGTAACTGCCGTAAGCCCCAGCCCACCATGCGTTTCCCGTCGAGCAGGAAGAAGAACGTGAGGACGAGCACTGTGACGAGCTGGAAGAGCGCGGAGAACACTCCGACGGTGACCGATGTGAGCGCGCTTGCCGCGGTGCCCAGCCGGCCCGGCAGCTTCTTCGCCTCCTGATCGAGCCTGCGAGTGATGTGGTACTTGTTGTCGTACTTGCGCACCGTTTGGTTCCTGCGCAGGTCCTGGACGTACTGGGGCACCTTCCCCACGAAGTTGTTCACGCCGTTCACGATCGGCGGAACCACGAGGAGCCCGAGCCCAACGATCGCGCCGAGGATCGTGATGTAGACGAGCACGATCGCCAGCGAGCGCGGCATCCGCACGCGGCGCTGGTAGAGGTCCACCGCGGGACCGAGCGCCACCGCAAGGAACACCGAGATGAACAGCATCTCGAGGATCGAGCGGACCAGATACAGGACGTACAGCACCGCGGCGGTGGCCGCGGTGATGAGCAGCACCTTGACGATCGCCCGCGTGCTCGGCACTGCGGACGCAGCCTAAAGAGCGGTTCGGATGCCGCTTAGCGGCGGCGGAAGAGGCTGAACGTGGCGGCGACGCCGCCGCCGATCAGGAAGCCCGCCACGGCCGCGCCGATCACCGCCTGCTTGCGGTTGTCCGCGAGCTGGCGGCGCCAGTTCGTGAGCTGCTTGACCTTGCCCTGGAGGTCGTTCAGCGAGTACTCGAGCTCCGTGCGGGTGGCCTGAAGCGAAGCCCGGATCTCCTCTGGGGGCCGGGCGGGCATCAGCTGCGCGCCTCCTCGAGCACCTCGCGAGTCTTCTTTGCCTCCTCGATCGCCATCTGCGGCGCGGCCGGCGTGCCCTTCTTGAAGAAGCGGACCGCCAGGAGGCCTGCAATGGCCCCGAGCACAACAAGAATCCCGGTGGTCACGAGATAGCCGAGCCAGATCCCGCTCCAATTGAACAGGTCGTCCCAGAACCACGAGAGCGCGTGCAGGAAGTAGATGAGCGCCAGCCCAAGGAACACTCCGCCGACGACACCGACGGCCGCGCCCTTGGCGATGCGCGTCAGCTTCTGCTGCATCTCGGCCTTGGCCAGCTCGATCTCCTCGCGAACCAGCAGCGTGGCCTTCTCCGTGACCTCGTTGACGATCTCGCCGAGCGATTTCTCGGCGGTGCCGGGTGGCGTTGTTCCGTTGCCGCTCGTCATCAGTCGTCATCCCCTCCGAGCTTCTTCAGGATCTTCGCCAGCACGAACCCACCGGCGAACGCCGCGCCGATGAACGGGAGCGGGTCACCCTCCGCCTCGGCGGCGGTATGGCCCTCCCAGGAAGACTGGCCGGTCTCCGGGGCCATGTCAGCCTCCGCCTCGACGGTCGGAATGTCCTGGGTTGGTTGTGTGGACTCGTCGTCGGCCATCGTCAGTCGGGTGGATCCTCATCGAAGATCCGCACCCAGATCGCCGTGGCGATCTTGTTCGCCACGACTGTCGTGAGGGCGCCTATACCCGCGAGCAAGCCGCTCCATGCGAGCCGTTTGACCATGTCGTTGCCCATGGGCTCGCCAGTCTAACCAGGCAGCGGCTAGGCAGCAGCGCCGACGGCATCCGACTCGAGCCCACCGCAGATCGCCTCGACTACGAGCCCCTTCGCGCGCTCGTAGTCCTCGTCGGACTTGGGCAGGACGTCGAAGATCCACGCGGTGAGCAGCTGCTCGATCGCTCCGTAGAAGCACATCGCCGCGAACTCCGCCGAGATGTCGGACTTGAACGTGCCGTCCGTACGCGCCTGCTCCACGATCCCCGCGATCAGGTTGTACGCCTCGCGGATCTTCGGCAGGTGGTGGCGCCCGAAAGTGTTCGCCGCGCGCGTGACCTCCACGATGATCACCTTCATCAGGTCCGGCTCGTGGCGGTACGAGTCGATGATGAAACCCGCCACCTGGCCGAGCTTGTCGCGCGCTGTGAGCTGATCGCGCGAGTCGATCTCCACGATCGCGTCGAGCATCAGCTGCCAGCGCTCGGTGAAGAGGGTGTTGAGGATCTCCTCCTTCGAACTGAAGTAGTGGTAGACGAGCCCGTAGGCCACGCCCGCCTCGTCCGCGACGTCGGACACGCGGCAGCTGTGGAAACCCTGGCGCGCGAACACACGGATCGCGGCATCGAGGATCACGCGCTGCTTGTCGACGCCGGCACCGTGGCGCCCGCTCGCCGCCATCAGGCGGATACCTCCTGCGGCCACGCGTACGTCGTGGGCATACGGTTCGCAAGGCTCGGGAGCTGCTCACGCACCTCGTCCTGTCGCGCGAAGTCGAGGTCGGCCGAGATGAAGGTCTCCTCATCGGGCGCGCGCGCCAGCACCTCACCCCATGGGTCCACGATCATCGAGCCGCCGAAGCTCTCCTTGTCATCGGGGTGGCGCCCGATCTGGTCGGCGGCGATAACGAACGCCTGGTTCTCGATCGCACGCGCACGGATCAGCAGCTCCCAGTGCGCCTGACCGGTGATCTTCGTGAACGCCGCGGGCACGAGCAGGATGCGCGCGCCGCGGATGGCGAGGATGCGGTAGAGCTCTGGGAAGCGGAGGTCGTAGCAGACGGTCATCCCGAGCGGGACGCCCTCGCGCGTCTCGGACAGCACGATCTCCTCGCCGGGATCCTCGGATTCGGACTCGCGGTACTCGATCCCGCCGACCACCACGTCGAACATGTGGATCTTTCGGTACAGCGCCTTCTGCTCGCCGTCGGGGCCGAAGTGGATCGAGGTGTTGCCGAGCTTGTCGCGCCCCTCGCGGCGCTCCGAGATCGAGCCGGCCACGAGGTCGATGCCGAGCTCACGGGCCGTCCGGCTCGCCCACTCGATCGCGGGGCCCGGCGCCTCGAGCGATTCCGCCGCGCGCACGTAGTCCTCGTGCGTCCCGAGGGCCGTCCACTTCTCCGGCAGCAGCACGAGCGCGGCGCCGTCGGCCGCGGCCGCGCGTGTGAGGCGGTCGGCCGTAGCGAGGTTGCGCTGCTTGTCTTCGTTCGAGTTGAGCTGTACCGCCGCGACTCGCACCGCGTCCCCCCTCAGTTGACTGACGAGTCAATCCAGAAGCTTACTTGGCACGGCTGCATACCCGGGCCAGCCGGGTGCGTAGCGTACGCGCCGTGACCGCGGAATCGAACACGTTTGCCGGAGTGCG
>DATEPK010000146.1:0-11733 GCA_035273245.1 Thermoleophilaceae bacterium | reverse complement strand
TGGCGGCCACGGTGGGGCCCGAGTACCTCAGCCTGTTCACCACCACGATCGCCTGGTGGCTGCTCAGGCGGCTGCGGGGGCTCGGCTTCGAGATCTGGTGGCCCAGCTGGATCATGTGCTCGGTGCCGCTGCCTGGGCTCGACCGCTACGTGCCCACGCGCCCGCCGCAGCTGCTCTAGACGCCGCGGGCGGCACTACTCTTGAGGTATGCGTGAAGCCGCTTCGGATCTGGGTCGCAAGGCGCTCGCACTTCTGGTTCTCCTGGTCGCCGCCTGGATCCTGTTCAAGGTCGTTCTGCACGTCGTCGCGTTCCTCGCCACGATCATCGTCGTGGTGCTCGCTCTCGCGGCGATCGTCTGGGCGATCAGAATTCTCTGAACCGCGCCGCCGGTGCGACAATTAGGGCGTGGCGTACGTCGTCCTGATCATCTTCACCGGGCTGTCCGCCGGCCTCGTGGCCAAGATGCGCGGCAACAGCTTCTGGATCTGGTTCGCGATCGGCCTCGTGCTGCCGCTGATCGGCACCGTGGCGGCGCTGCTCTACAGGCGCGAGCGGGAGACCCCCAAGCGGCAGTGCCCGGAGTGCGGCGGCAGCGTGGCCATCCACGACCAGGTGTGCATGAACTGCGGCCGCGACCTCGACTGGCGGCCCGACTTCACGCTCGAGCCGCTACGAACAGGTAGCGACTCAGGCTGAAGAAGTAGTTGTCGCCGAGCGAGGTCAGGTCGTCCGCCCACGCCTGCGCCTCCCCTGGAGCGATGCCGTCGCGGCCGCTCACGAAGCGGGCCACCATCGGCAGCAGGCTGCCGCTGTAGGTGTCCTTCCTGTAGCCGACGTTGAGCACCGGGATCGCCTCGGCGCGCGCCAGCGTGAACCCGCCGCGGCGGAGCAGCTCGGGCAGGCGGCGCGGCAGGTCGCGGTGCACGAGATGTGCGTCCCAGGCGCGGAGCACCCGCTCCATGCGCTCGTCGTCGCTCGAGCGCCACACGATCGAGTCCCAGTCGGTGTCGAGCACGAGCAGCCGCCCGCCCGGCCGGAGCACCCGCCGCGCCTCGCGCAGCGCACCCTCGATGTCGGCCACGTACTCGTACACCTGCGTGGACACTGCGACGTCGAACTCCGCATCGGGAAGCCGCAACGACAGTGCGTCGCCCTCGCTCAGCTCCATGTGTGGAAGCGCCCGCCGCGCCGCGATCGCGAGCATCGCCGGGCTCGGATCGACGCCATGGACGAACCCGTCCGTCCCCACGGCCTCGGCCATCTCCCGCGCCAGGTAGCCGGGCCCGCAGCCGACGTCGAGCACCCGCTCCCCCGGCTCCAAGGCCAGCGCCGCGAGGGTGGCCCGCCGCTGCTCGACTATGTCCGGAGTGGCGTAGGTGGCCTCGACGGCGCGCGACTCCTCCTCGTCGAACTGGAGCTGGTCGGTCATCGCGCCGCAGTGTCGCACCGCGCAAAAAGTCGTGCCGGGAGGCCGGAATCCCGCTGGTAGACTCGCTTTCCCGGCCGGGCCAGCCGGCCATTCACCCCATCTTTGGAAAGGAGGTTCGCGATGCGAGCGGTCGAGGCGATCATGGAATGCCTTAAGGCGGAGGGCGTCGACACCGTATTCGGCATCCCAGGTGGCGCGAACCTCCCGACCTACGACGCCCTCTACGACGCCGGCATCCGCCACGTGCAGTGCCGCCACGAGCAGGGCGCCGGTCATGCGGCTGAGGGCTACGCGAAGGCGAGCGGACGCGTGGGCGTGGCGCTCGCCACGTCGGGCCCCGGCGCCACCAACCTCGTCACGCCGATCGCGGACGCGATGATGGACAGCGTGCCCACCGTGTTCGTCACGGGGCAGGTGCGCACCGAGCTGCTCGGCACCGACGGCTTCCAGGAGGCCGACATCAGCGGCATCACGATGCCGATCGTCAAGCACTCGATCCTGATCCAGGACCCGCGCGAGATCCCGCAGGCGATCCATGAGGCGTTTCACATCGCGCGCACGGGGCGTCCCGGCCCGGTGCTGATCGACGTGCCACAGGACCTGTCCCGGGCGGACATCCCGTACGAGCCGGTGGACTCGGTGAGCCTGCCCGGCTACCAGCCCACCACCGAGGGCAACGCGAAGCAGATCCGCCTCGCGGCGAAGGCACTCGCCAACGCGCGGCGCCCGGTGATCTACGCGGGCGGCGGCGTGGTGAACGCGGACGCCGGCCAGGAGCTGGTCGAGCTCTGCACGGCCGACCGCTTCCCCGTCACCTGCACGCTGATGGGCCTCGGCGCGTTCCCGGGGACGCACGACCAGTGGCTCGGCATGCTCGGCATGCACGGCCTGCGCGCGGCCAACTACGCGATGGACGAGGCGGACCTGATCTGCGCGATCGGCGCCCGCTTCGACGATCGCATCACGGGCAAGCTGTCCGAGTTCGCCCCGCGTGCGAAGTTCATCCACATCGACGTCGATCCGGCGGAGATCTCGAAGAACGTGCCGGCGCACATCCCGATCGTGGGCGACGCGAAGAAGGTGCTGCCCAAGCTCACGCGGGAATACCGCGCGCTCGAGACGGACGGCACACGCCTCGAGGCGTGGTGGCAGCGGATCAACACCTGGCGGGAGAAGTACCCGCTCCGCTACGACGACTCAGAGGATGCCGAGATCAAGCCGCAGCGCATGGTGGAGGCGATGTACGAAGCCACCGGCGGCGAGGCGATCATCACCTCGGACGTGGGCCAGCACCAGATGTGGGCGGCGCAGTACTACAAGTTCCCGCAGCCGCGGCGCTGGATCAACTCGGGCGGGCTCGGCACGATGGGCTTCGGCCTGCCCTCGGCGATGGGCGCGAAGGTGGGCTGCCCGGACCAGCCGGTGGTGTGCCTCGCCGGCGACGGGTCGCTGATCATGAACTGCCAGGAGCTCGCCACGTGTGTGACCGAGCAGATCCCGGTGAAGGTGTTCCTGATGAACAACGGCTACCTGGGCATGGTCCGCCAGTGGCAGGAGCTGTTCTGGGACCGCCGCTACTCGTCGGTCGAGATGGGCGCGAGCCCGGACTGGGTGAAGCTCGCCGACGCGTTCGGCGCGGTGGGCATGCGCGTGACCGACAAGAACGACGTGGTCGACGCCATGAAGACCGCGCTCGAGACCGACGGCCCGGTGCTCCTCGACGTCCACGTGACGAAGGAGGAGAACTGCTATCCGATGATCCCGGCCGGACAGGCCGCCCGGGACATGGTCGGATGAGGGCACAGGCCACAGGCCACAGGCCACAGGAATTGGAGCCTGCTCATGGGTGAACCTGGGACGAAAGAAATTCTGAACCTTGAGGATCTAGAGGCCTCCGGCGGCATCCATACCGGCCGCAAGCACGTCCTCTCGATTCTCGTGGAGAACAAGCCGGGCGTGCTCGCGCGGGTGGCGGGGCTGTTCGCCCGTCGCGGCTTCAACATCGGGTCACTGGCCGTTGGTCCGACCGACGATTCCTCGATCTCGCGCATCACGCTCACGGTCGACGGTGCGCTTCACCCGATCGACCAGGTGACGAAGCAGCTGCACAAGCTCGTCAACGTGATCAAGATCCGCGACCTCGAGCCGTCGGAGACCGTTTCGCGGGAGCTGGCCCTGTTCAAGGTGTCCGCGGACAGCGAGACGCGGCGGGAGATCCTCGAGTTCACCGAGATCTTCCGCGGCAACGTGGTGGACGTGTCCAAGCGCTCGGTGACCATCGAGATCACCGGCCCGGACGACAAGATCGCGGCGTTCGAGCGCAACATCCGGCCCTTCGGGCTGATCGAGATGGTGCGCACTGGCGAGATCGCGGTATCGCGCGGGCGCAGCGCCACCTAGGCCGCCTTGAGCACTCGAATCGCAGCGGACAGCGGGCCCTTCCGGCTCGCCGACTCCGCATGGGCGCTGCTCGAGGAGCGTGTGGAGACAGCGCTGCGCCGGGCGAGGCGCGAGCGGCGGCCAGTGATCGCGAGCGTCACGGCACCGGTGGACGCAGAGCTCGACCTGTCCGCGGCCGTGCTCGCCGCGCGACGGTCAGAGGACCGCTTCTTCTGCCTCGAGCAGCCGGACCGCGACCGCTCAGTGCTGGCGACGCTCGGCGAGGCCGCGATCGTGGAGACATGGGGCGAGAGCCGCTTCAAGGTGGCGGCCCAGACGTGCCGGGAGCTCGCCCGTGGCGCCCAGGCGGCGGGCGGAACGGGCGACCCGCCCGGGTCCGGTCCTGTGTGGGTGGGCGGCTTCGCGTTCGCGCCGCGCGGTGGAAGCTCCCCCGAATGGAGCTCGCTCGCGCCCGCCCAGCTCGTACTGCCTGAGCTGGCGCTCTCGAGGCGACGGAACGAGGCGAGAATCAGCGTGACAGCGGCCGTCCAGCCCGACGATGCGGCGGACGCCGTCATCGATCGCCTGCGCGCTCGGGTGGACTCGCTCGAGCCGGCCGCGATGCCGATGCTGGATCCGGATCCGGTCGTGACCCCGCGCGTGGCGGGGGCCGCCCCTCCCGAGCACTACGAGTCGGCGGTGGCGCAGGCTGTGGAGCGCATCCGCGCCGGCGAGATAGAGAAGATCGTCCTTGCGCGTGAGGTGCGTGTACACGCTCCGGGGCAGATCGACCCGGCGCCGCTCTACGACGCCCTTCGCGCCGCCTTCCCTGCCTGTTACTGCTACCTCGTCGGCACGCCCGAGGTCTCGTTCATCGGCGCGAGCCCGGAGCTGCTCGTGCGCCGCGACGGTGCACGCGCCCAGACGGTCGCGCTGGCCGGCACCACGCGCCGCAGCGCGGACCCCTCGGTGGACGACCTGCTCGGCGAGCAGCTCCTGCAGGGGGCGAAGGAGCGCGAGGAGCAGGCGATCGTCGCCCGCCGGATCGAGCGCAATCTGCGGCCGGTGAGCGTGTGGGTGGCCGCCGCGGACGAGCCGGTGCTCGTGAAGGTGCAGAACGTGCAGCACCTCGCAACCCCTATCCGTGCTCAGCTGGCCGAACCCGTGCCGTGCGTGGAGTTGGCCGGCATGCTCCACCCGACTCCGGCTGTGGGAGGGGAGCCGCGCGACGACGCCTACCGCCTCATCCCCGCGCTCGAAGGGCTCGACCGCGGCTGGTACGCGGGAACGGTCGGCTGGACCGACCTCTCCGAGGACGGCGAGTTCTGCGTGGCGATCCGCTGTGCGCTGCTGCGGGGGAAGGTCGCCCATCTCTATGCGGGGAACGGCATCGTGCGCGACTCGGACCCGGCGGACGAGCTCGCCGAGACCGAGGTCAAGCTCCAGGCGCTCCTGCCGCTACTCGCCTGACGCCGGGCGCCACGTTACGATGGCTGCGATGAGGCGGGTTCCGGTCCTCTTTGCGCCCATCGCCGTGCTTGGGATTGCGATGGCGTTCGCCGTCGGCGCTTTCGGCGCCGGCCGGCCGCCGTGCGGCGTGTTCACGAACGGGGACGATCCGCCGTGCCAGCTCACCGAGGGCCCGGACAACGTCAACGCGCTCGGCGGAAACGACAACGTCGAGGGCCTCGGCGGCGATGACGTACTCAATGGCGGCGATGGCAACGACCACCTGATCGGCGACGACGGCAACGACACGCTGATCGGCGGCGCGGGCGACGACACGCCCACCGGGCTCGCCGGCAACGACAACGTGCAGGGAGGCGACGGCAACGACTCGATCCTGCTCGGCACGGGCGACGACACCGCCGACGGAGGCACGGGCAGCGACATCATCTCCGGCGACGTCGGCAACGACACGATCGCCGGCGGTGACGGCAACGACCGCCTGGACGGCGGCGCCGGCATCGACAACCTCTCCGGCGGGACGGGCGACGACACGCTGTCCGGCGGCGACGACAACGACACCCTCGACGGCGGCGACGGCAACGACAGCCTGAACTCGGGCAACGGCGACGACCACGTGACCGGGGACGCCGGGAATGACACGATCACCGTCCTGGCGGGCAACGACGTGGCCGACGGCGGCAGCGGCAACGACTCGCTCACAGGCGACATTGGCGACGACACCCTCTCGGGCGGCTCGGGGCGGGATCGCGTGTCCGGCGGCGACGGCACCGACACCCTCGACGGCGGCTCGGGCCCGGACACCGTCACAGGCGGCAACGGCAACGACGTCATGTCCGGTGGGTCAGGCAACGACAACATGAGCGGCAACGACGGCAACGACCGCTTGAGCGGCGGCTCCGGAAGCGACTCGATCCACGGCAACAACGGCAACGACGTGCTCGTTGGCGGGATCGGCAACAACAGCCTGTTCGGCGACAACGGCAACGACCGTATTACCGGCGGCCGGGGCCGCGACCACATCGTCGGCGGCTCCGGCCGCGACCGCATCAGCTCAGGCGGGGGCAACGACTTCGACGTCGGCAACTCCGGCAACGACGTGATCAACTCGGGGTCGGGCAACGACAAGGTGAACGGCGGCAGCGGCCGCGACCGGATCAACGCGGGCAGTGGCAACGACAAGATCGACGTCCGCGACGGGCACAAGGACATCGTGAACTGCGGCGCCGGCAGGGACGACGTGCTGGCCGATAAGTCCGACGTCCTGCGCCACTGCGAGACGATCCGCACGCCGTAGCCGATGCGCCTCGCGCGCTTGCTCGCAATCGGAAAGGCGCCCGGCACCAGGGCGGCGGAGCGCGCCGTGCATCGCGACACCGGGCGGGCAGTGGCATTCAGCGACGGCGTCTTTGCCATCACGATCACGTTGCTCGTGCTCGAGATCAGGCCGCCGAGCGACTACAGCCGGCTGCTGCATGGCCTTGCGGCGCTGTGGCCGTCGTATCTCGCCTACGTGGTCAGCTTCCTGTTCATCGGACAGGTGTGGGCGAACCACCACGTGATGTTCGATCACATCCGGGCGGCCGACCGTTCCGTGCTGCTGCTCAACACCCTGCTGCTGATGGTGGTGGCGTTCCTGCCCTTCGCCACATCCGTCCTCGCGGGCGCGTTCCGCAGCGGGCATGGCCAGCGGACGGCAGTCGTCCTGTACGGCGTCGCGTTCGGGCTGACGGCGCTGGCGTTCAACGGCGTGTGGCAGTACGCGCGCCGGCGCCGCCTGCTCAGCCGCTCACTGGACGCCGCCGGAGCTACGTCGATCGGCAGGCGTTTTCAGCTCGCCCTCGCGTGGCTGGCGATTGGTGCGGCGCTGGGCGCAGCGCTCCCGGTCCTCGGCGTCGTCGTGATCGCGGCGTTCAACGCGTACTACTGGCTGCCGATCCCCGGCGAGAGCCCGCGCCCGCGATCTTGAGGGCAACCTGAGCAACAACGATCTAGGCGGCCGGGCCCGCGCCGAGGCGCACCTGCTCGAGCGCGCGCCGGATCAGGCGTGACACATGCATCTGGGAGACGCCGATGCGCTCGGCAATCTCGCTCTGGGTGCGATCTTCCACAAAGCGAAGATGGAGGATGAGCCGCTCACGCTCCGGCAGCGCCTTCAACGCGGGACCCACCGACACGCGCCCGTCGATCAGATCGAAGCGCGCGTCGGTCTCGCCGAAGCTCTCCGCGATCGTTCGCCGCTCGCCGTCACCGGAGCCGAACGGCGTGTCGAGCGACGTGGTGTCATAGGCGGAGTTGGCTGCCATCGCCTCGAGCACCTCTTCGACGGACAGGCCCAGCTCGGCGGCGATCAGCTGAGGACTCGGCGAGTGCCCGAGCTCACTGGACAGCCGCTCGATGGCGGTATTGACCTTGAGCGCGCTCTCCTGCATCTGGCGCGGCACGTGCACCGCCCAGCCGGAGTCGCGGAAGTAGCGGCGGAGCTCGCCCAGGATCGTGGGAACCGCGTAGCTCGAAAAGCTGAGGTCGCGATCAGCGTCGAAGCGATCGATCGCCTTCACCAAGCCCACGCTGGCCACCTGGACCAGATCGTCGAGCGACTCGCCACGCCCGTCGTAGCGCCGCGCGAGGCTGCGGGCAAGGGGCAGGTAACGCTCCACCAGGTCGCGGCGGGCGTGCAGGTCTCCGTCGCGCTGGTAGCGGCGGAACAGGACCTGCTCCGCGCGCTTCGCTACGAGCCTGTCGGTCGCGGGTTGAGTGGAATTGGGCGGGGATACGAGGGCGCTTGAGAGTGGCATCGGCGGCTCCGTCCAGGTCGTTGTCCACTGCTGCGGTTTGGCCGCCGCCCTTGCGGTGTAGGATGGCGCAATAGCGGTTACCGTAATGGGAGTTACCGCAACAGTGATTGCTGCAACCGCTATTGCCGCAATGGCTATTGCCTAAACATAAACTTCGGTCGATCGTCAGGAGACCCATTGGCGGAAGACGCGTTCCTCCGAGCCTTGACAGCCCTGGAGGAGGTCATCGCCGACAACGACAAACGGGCCAAGCTGATCAAGAAGCGGATGGCCCGCATCCGAAGGGCCCGCTCGCAGGGTGTCGCCTACTCGGACACCGTCACGAACGAGGATGGGCCGCTGATCGTCCAGCTGCTCACCGAGGCTTCAAAGGCGCTCGACACCTGCGGTGCGAACGTGCGCCGCGCCGAGGCGCAGGCGCTCTACGAAGAGGGCATGACGATGGAGCAGATCGCCGATCACTTCGGCGTGACGAGACAGCGGGTCTCGGTGCTCCTGCGCAAGCGCATTGAGGCTGAAGGCGGCCAGGCCTAGACCGCGGTGAGCGCATTGTCCACGGCCTCGAAGAGGTCGCGATGGATGCGCACATTCTCGTCGCGGTCGGTCCGCACCTCGATCAGGCCGGGGGCGCCGGCGGCGGCGCGGATGTCGTCGGAGCTCGCGGCACGCGTGTGTGGGAGCCCGGCGAGGTCCGCCACCGCCTCCAGGTTCAGCCCGCTTGGGGTGACCACGTGCTCGAGGTAGAGCGCGCCCTCGGCGTGCTCGGCCACCGGCAGGAAATCGAAGATGCCGCCGCCGCCGTTGTTCACGCAGACGATCGTGAGCTCGGCGCGCCGGCGCCGGAAGGCCATCAGGCCGCCGATGTCATGCAGCAGTGCCAGCTCGCCGGTGAGCAGGAAGGCGCGCCGGCCGGCGGCGATCGAGGCGCCGAGCGCGGAGGAGATCGTGCCGTCGATGCCGTTGGCGCCGCGGTTCGAGAGAAAGCGCAGCTCGGTGTCCGTCTGCGGGAAGAAGCTCTCGACGTCCCGGATCGGCATCGAGGACGCGACCCAGACCAGCGCGCCGTCCGGCAGGACGTCGGCCAGCGCCGAGTACGCACGCGGCTCGCTCGGGTCAGGCGCACCGGCCAGCGCCTCCGGCACGAGCGCGTCGGCGAGCCGCCAGGACGCGGTCCACTCGGATGGCGACGGCGGCAGGCTCTCCTCGAGCGCGGCGGCCAGCATCTCGCAGGTGGAGTCAGGCGCTGTGGCGATCACGCGCTCGGCCTCGCGCGTGGGCTCGTGCCACGAGGCGTCCGGATCGATCACGATCTGGCGCGCGCCCGCGAGCCAGGCGCGCAGCGGCTTCGACGTCGGCGTGTCGCCCACCCGGATCACGAGGTCCGGGCGATGGTCCTCGACGAAGCGCTCGCTGCGCAGCAGCACGTCGTAGTGCGCGATCACGTGCGAGCGGTCGTGGGGGCCGCAGCGCACACCGGAGGTTGGCTCGGCAAGGAGCGGCCAGCCCGTGGCGGCGGCAAGCCGGGCGGCCGAGGCCGCGATGTCATAGCGGGTCGAGCCCGCGATGATCGCGCCGCGGCCCGCCTCGCCCACGTCGCGCTCGAGCAGCTCGATGATCGTGGGCGTGGCGTCGCGCGGGGCGTCCGTCACGGTCACCCACGGGCGGCTGCCGGGGCGGCCCTCCCAGTCGGCCGGGTCGAGATCGCCGTCGGGCAGCGGCGCGAGCGGCTCGCGCAGCGGGAAGTTCAGGTGGACGGGGCCCGGCCGCCCGTCCTCTGAGGTGAACCACGCGCGGCACGCCAGCGAGCGGTAGTGCACAGCCGCGGCGCGGCCGGCCTCGTGATTGCCCACCTCGCAGAACCACTTCACGGCGGAGCCGAAGAGCTTCAGCTGGTCGATCGCCTGGCCGGCGCCGGTGTCCCGCAACTCGGGGGGCCGGTCCGCGGTGAGCACGAGTAGCGGCACCGATGCCTCGCGCGCCTCCACCACAGCCGGCATCAGGTTGGCCGCTGCCGTGCCGGACGTGCACGTGACCGCCACCGGCTTGCCGCTCGCCTTCGCGATTCCGAGCGCGACGTATCCCGCCGAGCGCTCGTCGATCACGGATACGCACTCGAGCCGGCGGTCCGAGGTGGTGGCGAGGATCAGCGGCGCGTTGCGTGAGCCGGGGCAGGTCACGACGTGCTGCAGGCCGCAGCGGGTCAGCTCGTCCACGAACGCCTGAAGGGGGGCGAAGGTGCTGTTGATGGGCATCATGGGGGAATGAACCCGCTCGTCGCCTTCCTGCCCGGCTTCGCGCAGCGCGCGGACGCCTGGGCTTCCGTGGCCGATCGGGTCGGGCAAAAGTACCGGAGCCTGGCAATCGACTTCTCCACGTGGACCTTCGACGGCCGGCTGCGCGAGATCGCGGACCGCGTGGATGACGGTGACGTGGTGGTCGGATACTCGATGGGAGGCCGCCTCGCGCTCTCCGCCGCGCTGCGCCGGCCTGGCAAGTTCGGCGCCCTCGTGCTCGTGGGAACGAGCGCGGGAATCGAGGACGAGGCGGCGCGCACGGAGCGCCGCCTCGCCGATGACGAGCTGGCGAACTGGATCGAGGAGCACACGATCGAGGAGTTCGCCGAGCGCTGGGAGGCGCAGCCCGTGTTCGCGAGCCAGCCGCCCGAGCTCGTGATTGCGCAGCGCCCGGGCAGGCTCGCGCACGATCCCTCGCGGCTCGCGCAGCTCCTGCGCAGCGCGGGTCAGGGCATGTTCGACCCTGTGTGGCACAGGCTCGAGGAGATCGATTGCCCGGTGCTCGCCGTGGCCGGCGAATTCGACTCGAAGTACGCCGATGCCTCCTACCGAATCGCCGAGCGGGTGAAGCACGGGCGCGCGCGGCTCATTCCCGGCGCCGGCCACGCGCCGCAGCTCGAGCAGCCGGAAGAGTTCGCCGGGGTGCTACTCGATTTCCTCGACGAGCACTTCGCCAAGGCCTGAGCCTGTCGGCTCGACGCCGAGACCGGGGCCGGGCGGAACCGCGAGCAGCCCGTTCTGGGGCGGCGCGACGGCGCGCGCCAGCTCGGCGTCGAAGAGCTCGAGCGTGGCCAGCCCGCACGCGAGTGACAGCCGCTCCGCCGCCGCCAGCTGCAGCGCGGCGGCGATGCCCCACGGGCCGTCGAGCGTGCTCGAGAGAAACGGCTCGATCCCCAGTTCGGCCGCTCTGCGCAGCGCCTCGCGGGCGGCCCCGAAACCGCCGCTGTGCGCGAGCTTGATGTTCACGACGTCGCACGCCTCGAGCTCGGCCGCGCGCGCCACGTCGTCCACGCCGGCCACCGACTCGTCCGCCGCGATGGGGGCGGACACGCGGGCGCGGACCTCCGCGAGCTCCTCGAGCGTGCGGCAGGGTTGTTCCACGAACTGGAGGTCGAACCGCTCGAGCTTGCGGATCGCGGCGATCGCCTCCTCCGCCGTCCAGGCGCCGTTCGCGTCTAGCCGCAGCGCCGGCCACGAGCCGATCGCCTCGCGCACCGCTGCCACTCGCTCAACGTCGTCCGGGAGCCCCACCTTGAGCTTGAAGCAGGAGTAGCCCTCCCGTACGCCCTCGGCCGCGCGCGCCGCGGCCTCCTCGGGAGGGCCCGCCACGAGCGTCCGGTTGACCGGAATGGCCTCCGCGCCGGG
>DATEPK010000145.1:0-10165 GCA_035273245.1 Thermoleophilaceae bacterium | reverse complement strand
GATGCCCTCGTTCATACCGCTCGCATAGCCGAGGTTCCGCTCGGCGCGGCGGACCACCACGCCCGGATCCGGCGGAGCGATCGCGGGATCGTCCGGCCCCGTGGGGTTCTGCACGATCACGATCGAGTCGGCGGGGATGCCGTCGTCGAGCAGCGAGCGCGCGAGCCGCACGGACTCCTGGCTGCGTCCGTGAGTGAGGATCACCACCCCGATGGAGAGGGGATTTTGGTCAGGCATCTGCGAGAGGGGAGGCGAGTCGGGTAGGCGGTGCCCGCAAGTCGAGAATAACCCGGGGCTCATTCAACCGCCAGCGTGTCGAGCAGGTCCACGAAGCGCCTCCCCACGCTCTCCCACGTGTAGCGCTCAGCCACGAGCCGCCTACCATTCGCCGAGAGCCGCGCCGCCAGCTCCGGATCGGCAACGATCGCTCTCAAGCCCTCGGCCAGCCCGCGGGCATCGCCGCCGATCATGCAGTCGCGCCCGTTCTCGGCCTCGATGCCCTCGAGCCCGACCGGCGTGGAGGCGGTGGGCACGCCGGCGCCCATGAACGTGAGCGTCTTCAGCTTCACCCCGGGCCCGTGCCAGAGCGGCACCACGCCGGCGCCCAGCCGGGCGAAGAACTCGTCGAGGCTCTCGACGAAGCCCACGATCTCCACTCCCGGGAAGCGCTCGAGGGCCGCGACGCGCGGGGAGGGGTTGCGCCCGGCGATGAGCAGGCGGCAGCCGTCCTCGCCGAGCGGCTGCCACGCGTCCTCCACGAAGCGCACGAGACCCTCCACGTTCGGCTCGTACTCGTGCGTGCCGAGCCAGCCGATCGCGCGGCCGGCACCGTTTCGCTCCGGCACCGCGGGCAGATCGATCGCCGAGTGCACCACGGCGTCCGCCGGCCGTCCGTACAGGCGCGCCAGCCGCTGGCTCTCCTCATCTGAGGTGACCACCACCGCGGTGGCCCGGCGCACCGCCTCGCGCTCGAAGCGCCTCACGAGCCACACGGACATCGCCTGGTGCGCGCGAGCCTTCCGCGTGCGCGGCGGCACCGCCGGGTTGGCGGCGCTCCAGCCCATCACGTTCGACTTGTCCGCGAGCACCGGCGCCCGGCCGCCGACCGCGCGGGCATAGATTCCCGCGTAGTCGTCGAGCAGAACGACGGCGTCGACCTCGGAGGCGAGCTCGGCCGCGCGCCGCGCGAGCTCCGGGCTGTGCTGCGCCTCGATCCAGGGGGGCACGCCGCGAGTGAGCGCACGCAGCCAGCCACCGGCCGGGGCGCGTGCCGCCAGGGGCTCGAACACCTCCACCGGACCGCCGAGCTCGCTCCGCAGCTCGGCCGCGAGCTCGTCCGTGGTGTTCGGGCGGGCCAGCGCGAGCATATGCACGTCGTGGCGCTCCGCCATCGCCTTCGCGAGGCCGAAGAAGCGCAGCGGACCGCCCATGTCGAGCGGCAGGGGGAACTGATTCGTGATCGCGAGCACCCGCACTGCGATACACGCTAATCGCACCCCAGTTGTGGCGGAAGGGTGCGGGTCCGTGGTACAGCTAGGCGGATGGTTCTGGTCACCGGCGGAGCAGGTTTCATCGGCTCGCACCTCGTCGATCGTCTGATCGACAGCGGCCGGAAGGTGCGCGTGCTCGACGCGATCGAGCCGCAGGTGCACGGCAGCGCGGACGGCTACCGCCACCCGGAGGCCGAGTTCATCGAGGGCTCGGTGCTCGACCGCGAGCTCGTCTCGCGCAGCCTCGAGGGAGTGTCCGCGGTGGTGCATCTCGCGGCACAGGTGGGCGTGGGGCAGTCGATGTACGACCTCACCCGCTACGTGCGCGACAACTGCCTCGGCACCGCGATCCTGCTGGAGGAGATGGCGCAGCGGCGCGACGAGATCTCGTCGCTCGTGGTGGCGTCGTCGATGTCGATCTACGGCGAGGGCCAGTACGCGTGCGACGCCTGCGGCGCCACGGACCCCGAGGTGCTGCGCACTCCGGAGATGCTGCAGAGCCGCCAGTGGGAGCCGGCGTGCGCGAGCTGCGGCGCCCAGGTGCGCCCGGTCCCCACGGCGGAGCGGAAGCGCCTTCGCTCGGACTCCGTGTACGCCACCACCAAGCGCGACCAGGAGGACCTCTGCCTGTCAATCGGCAAGGCGTATGGCATCAACACCGTCGCGCTGCGCTTCTTCAACGTGTACGGCCCGCGCCAGTCGCTGTCCAACCCGTACACCGGAGTCGCGGCGATCTTCTCGAGCCGGCTGCTGAACGGCAACGCGCCGCTCGTGTTCGAGGACGGGCTCCAGTCGCGCGACTTCATCCACGTGTCGGACATCGTGCGCGGAATCGAGCTTTCGCTCGACAACGAGCGCGCCGACGGCATGGCGCTCAACATCGGCACCGGCAGGTCCACCACCGTGCGCCAGGTGGCGGAGACGCTCGCCTCTGCGCTCGACACCGACATCGAGCCGGAGATCGTCGGCCGCTTCCGCCAGGGGGACATCCGCCACTGCTACGGAGACATCTCCGCGGCGCGCGAGGCGCTCGGCTACGAGCCCCAGGTGCGCTTCGAGGACGGCATGCGCGAGCTCGCGGCGTGGCTCGCCGAGGAGGCACCGCCGGCGGAGGATCGCGTGCAGCGCTCCACCGCCGAGCTCGAGGAGCGCGGACTCGTCATTTGACGGCGATTTCGCCTGCACTAAGCGCTTTCTGCACCCCTGCCACCAACCTGTGAACGGCCGCTGGCGCGCCCGCCTCATCCGGGTTACCCTGGCTACAAGATGAGTTTGGACTTCGGCCTGAATGGCTGGGGACTCGAGCCGAAGAGCATCGCCGTCGAGTACCTCCGCCGCCTCACCGCGCTGCTCGATTCCGTCGATCTCGACGCCTTCGAGCGCGTGATGGATCACCTCACCATCGCGCGGAAGCGGGGCGCCACGATCTACATCGCCGGCAACGGCGGAAGCGCCACCACCGCGTCGCACTGGGTGAACGACCTGGGCAAGGCTGTGAAGGTCAGCGGTGGCACGCCGATGCGCGTGATGAGCCTCACCGACAACGTGTCGTGGGTCACCGCGCTGGCCAACGACGAGGGCTATGAGCGCGTGTTCGCCGGCCAGCTCGAGAACTTCGTCAAGCCCGAGGACATCCTGATCGTGATCTCCGCGAGCGGGAACTCGGAGAACCTCGTCCACGCCGTCGCGCTCGCGAAGGCGGAGGGCGCCACGACTATCGGCCTGCTCGGCTTCGACGGCGGCGTGCTCAAGGACATGGTCACCGACTACATCTGGGTGCCGAGCCAGCCCGGCACCTACGGACTCGTCGAAAGCGCCCACAGCGTGCTCTGCGACATGTTGACCACCTGCCTTGTGCAGGATCGCCACCCGGCGGCGGGAGCAGCGCTCTAGTGCAGTCGCCCCGGGTGGTAACCGAGCGGCCCACTCAGGCCGTGATCTTCGCCGGTGGCCGCGGCACCCGGATGCGTCCGCTCACGGACACGCGGCCCAAGCCGATGATCGAGTTCCAGGGCAAGCCGTTCATGCAGTACACGGTGGAGATGCTGCGCGACCAGGGGTTCGAGCGCGTGCTGATGCTGCTCGGCTACCTGCCCGACGTGATCCGGGACCACTTCGGCGACGGCTCGGACCTCGGCATCCAGATCGATTACCGGGTGACCGATCCGGATGACCTCACCGGGCGCCGCCTCGCGCTTGCTGCTGACGCGCTCGACCCGTACTTCATGCTCCTCTACTGCGACAACTACTGGCCGCTGCAGATGGACCGCATGTGGCAGCGCTTCCTCGCGATCGGCGCGCCCGCGATGGTCACCGTCTACGGCAACCGCGACGACTACCGCCACGGCAAGGACGCGGTGCGCGTTGGCGCCGACGGCTACGTGGAGGTGCACGACCGCAGCCGCACCACGCCCGGCCTCAAGGGCGTGGAGATCAGCTACGCGATCCTGCCGCGCTCGGTGGTCGACCTGCTGCCGGCCGACGACGAGCTCTTCGAGCAGGCGGTCTACCCGCAGCTGGTGGCGCGCCGCGAGCTGTCCGCCTTCGTCACCCACCACCGCTACTACAGCGTCGGCTCGCTCGACCGCCTTGGCGAGACCGAGGAGTTCTTCGCCCGCCGGCCCGCGGTGATCCTCGACCGTGACGGCGTGCTCAACCGCCGTCCGCCCAAGGCCGAGTACGTGTGCCGCCCGGAGCAGTTCGAGTGGCTGCCCGGCTCGCTCGACGCGCTGCGCCTCTTCCGCGATGCGGGCTATCGGGTGATCGTGGTGTCGAACCAGGCGGGCATCGCCCGCGGCGCGATGAGCGAGGGCGACCTCGCGGCCGTCCACGAGCGCATGCTGCGCGACGCCGAGGAGGCGGGCGGTCACATCGACGCGATCTACCACTGCCCGCACGGCTGGGACGACGGCTGCGAGTGCCGCAAGCCAAAGCCCGGGATGCTCTTCCAGGCGCAGCAGGACTTCACGCTCGACCTCACGCGCACCGTGTTCGTGGGCGACGACGAGCGGGACGCCGAGGCGGCCGACGCCGCTGGCTGCCTCTCGGCACAGGTAACCGAAACGACCTCGCTGCTCGACGTGACGCGGCGAATGCTTGAAGGAGCTCTGGTGGCATGACGAAGTCAATCCTGCTCACCGGCCACACCGGGTACATCGGGTCGGTGGCCGCGCCGATGCTGATCGAGGCCGGCTACGACGTGACCGGATTCGACACCGGTTACTTCGCCGAGTGCACCCTCGTGCCCGACGGCGCGCGGCCGCGCGAGATCCGCAAGGACATCCGGGACCTCGAGCCGGCGGACCTGCACGGCTTCGACGCGGTGATCCACCTCGCCGCGCTCAGCAACGACCCGATCGGCAACCTCGACGGCCGCTGGACCGAGGAGATCAACTACCGCTCGACGGTGCGTCTGGCCGAGCTCGCGAAGGAGGCCGGCGTCCGCCGCTTCCTGTTCTCCTCCTCCTGCATCATGTACGGCGCCTCCGAGGCCGCGGTGGTTAACGAGGACTCGCCGCTCGACCCGAAGACGGAGTACGCGCGCTCGAAGGTCACGGGCGAGGCCGCGCTGCGCGAGCTGGCGGACGACGGCTTCTCGCCCACGTATCTGCGCAACGGCACCGTCTACGGCGTGTCGCCGCACATGCGCTTCGACACGGTGTTCAACGACTTTCTCGGCTCGGCTGTGACGAAGAAGCGCATCACCGTCTACAGCGATGGCAAGCCGTGGCGCCCGGTCGTGCACGTGCAGGACGTCGTGCGCGCGTTCATGACCGTGCTGGAGGCGCCGCTAGAGGTCGTCCACAACGAGGCGTTCAACAACGGCCACGAGGAGCTCAACCACCAGATCCGCGAGCTGGCGGAGATCGCGGCCGAGACCGTGCCGGGGTGCGAGCTCGAGGTGCTTGGCCAGGCAAGCGCTGACCAGCGCACGTACAAGGCGGACTTCGGCAAGTTCGGCCGCGCGTTCCCGGACTTCGAGTTCAAGTGGAACCCGCGCACCGGCGCGAAGGAGCTCTACGACGCGTTCACGTCGATCGGGCTCACGCACGAGCTGTTCACCGACCCTCGCTTCACGCGGCTGGCATGGCTCAAGAAGCTGCTGGCGAGCGGCGAGCTGGACGGCTCGCTTCGCTGGACGCGCGACGAGCAGGTGGCCGCGTGATCGACGGCGTGAAGATCGTTCCGCTCCGCCAGATCGTGGATGAGCGCGGAAAGATCATGCACATGATGAAGGCGACTGATCCGCACTTCATCTCCTTCGGCGAGATCTACTTCTCGTGCGCGTGGCCGGGCACCGTCAAGGCCTGGCACATCCACCAGTCGATGACCGTGAACAACGCGGTGCTCTCCGGGCGCGCCAAGCTCGTGATGTACGACCTGCGCGACGGCTCCCCCACGCACGGCGAGCTGCAGGAGGTGTTCCTCGGCGAGGACAACTACGTGCTCGTGCAGATGCCGCCCGGTATCGCCAACGGCTACAAGGCGTACGGCGACAAGATGGTGATCCTCGCCAACTGCGCCACCGAGCCGCACGATCCGGACGAGATGCTGCGCATGGATCCGGACACGCCGGACATCCCCTACGACTGGGCGCTCCACCATGGCTAAGCCCGAGGATCCGGGCATGGTCGTCACCCGCACGCCGCTGCGGGTGAGCTTCGCGGGCGGCGGCACCGACCTCGAGGAGTTCTACTCACGCGAGCCGGGCGCCGTGTTCAGCACGGCGATCACGCGCTACGTCTACGTGAGCGTCAAGCGGCACGGTCCCGTGTTCGACGAGAAGGTGCGCGTGACGTACTCCACCAGCGAGATGGTGGCGTCCGTCGATGCGGTGCAGAACGACATCGCGCGCGAGTGCCTGAAGTTCCTCGGCATCGAGCCGCCGATCTACATCAGCACGATCGGCGACCTTCCGGATTCGAGCGGCCTGGGCGGCTCGAGCAGCTTCACCGTCGGCCTGCTCAACGCGCTGCACGCCTATCAGGGCGAGCGCGTCACGGCCGGCCAGCTGGCGGAGGAGGCCTCGCATGTGGAGATCGACATGCTCGGCCAGCCGATCGGCAAGCAGGACCAGTACGCGGCCGCGTTCGGCGGGCTCAACCTGTTCACCTTCAAGCCGGACGGCGGCGTGTCCGTGGAGCCGCAGCGTCTGGCCAACGGCGCGGTGGGCGGCCTGTTCGACCACCTGATGATGTTCTGGACCGGTCACCAGCGCCGCACCGAGGCCGTGCTCGGCGAGCAGAAGGCCAACACGGCGACCAAGTTCGACTCGCTGGTGAAGATGCGCGACCAGGCGCACGAGCTTCAGGGGAAGACGTGCAACGGGCACATCGACACCGCCGCGCTCGGGCAGATCCTCGACGAGGGCTGGCAGCTCAAGCGCGGCCTCGCGAGCTCGATCAGCAACCAGCAGATCGACGACTGGTACGAGTCCGCAATGAACGCCGGCGCGAGCGGCGGCAAGATCCTTGGCGCGGGCGGCGGGGGCTTCCTGCTGTTCGTTGTCGACCCCGAGCACCAGGACGCCGTCCGGGATGCGCTCGGCACTCTGACCGAAGTCCCCGTCTGGTATGAGGTCCATGGTTCACGCGTTCTCTTCCCAGCCGGTCACTGAACCGGCCGACTGCATCGTCTGCGGCTCCTCCGACGTCGAGGAGTTCCTCGACCTGGGCGAGACCGCGCTTGCGAACAAGTTCCTGAGCGAGTCCGAGCTCGGCGCGCCCGAGCCGCGCTATCCGCTGGCCGTCGGCTTCTGCCACGGCTGCGGCCACGTGCAGCTCACCGAGGCGGTGCCGCCGAGCGCGATGTTCGAGGACTACCTCTATGTGTCTTCCGCTTCCGACACCCTTGCCGAGCATCTCTACGACCTGAGCGATGTAGTCAGCACACGCCGCGGGCTCGGCCCCGATGACCTTGTAATTGACATCGGCTGCAACGACGGCACGCTGCTGCGGGGCTTCCGGCGGCACGGCGTGCGCGTGCTCGGTGTCGACCCGGCGCAGAACCTGGCCGAGCGTGATGCGCAGGGCGACCCGATCGAGCGCTACGTCGGCTTCTTCAACTCGAAGAGCGCGCGCGAGATCGTTGAGCGCTTCGGCCACGCCTCGGCGATCACGGCCACCAACACGTTCCCGCACATTCCGCTGCTCGGCGACTTCATGGAGGGCATCCGCTACGCGCTCGCCCCCGGCGGAGCGTTCGTGATCGAGGCGCACTACCTCGTGGACATCCTCGACCAGGGCGCGTTCGACACGATCTACCACGAGCACGTGTCCTACTGGGCGCTCGGCCCGATGACCAAGCTCTTCGAGCAGCACGGCATGGAGGTGGTGCACGCCGAGCGCCTGCCGCTCCACCACGGCCAGCTGCGCGTGACCGTGCAGCGCAAGGGCGAGGGCGAGGTGGACGCGAGCGTCGCCGAGATCCTCGAAGCCGAGCGCGAGCGCGGCGTTGACCGCATCGAGACCTACCGCGCCTTCGGCGAGCAGGTGCAGGGCATCAAGCGCGATCTCACCGCCACGCTCGAGCGCCTGCGTTCTGAGGGCAGCCGCGTCGTGGGTTACGGCGCGCCCGCCAAGGGCAACACGCTGATCGGCTTCCTCGAGCTGGGGCCGGACACGATCGACTGGATCGCGGACCGCAGCCCGCTCAAGCAGGGCCGCTTCACTCCGGGTTCGCACATCCCGGTTGTCCCTGCGGAGCGGCTGGTCGAGGAGATGCCGGAGTACGCAGTCCTGTTCGCGTGGAACTTCGTTGACGAGGTGATGGAGCAGCAGCGTGAGTACCGCGAGCGCGGCGGGAGGTTCATCATCCCCGTGCCGACGGTGCAGATCCTGTCGTGACGAACTCGCCACACGCCGGGAGCGCCGCCGCCGGAGCCATCGAGGCCGGCGCCGACGCGTACCGGCTGATGGAGCGCCTGTACCCGATCTGCCGCAGCATCACGGGCGACGGCGTGAGGGAGACGCTCGCGATCCTCGCGGAGCACATTCCGCTGGAGGCGCACGAGGTGGCGTCCGGCACGCGGGTGTTCGACTGGACGGTGCCACCCGAGTGGAACATTCGCGACGCGTACGTGAAAGGTCCGGACGGTGAGCGCGTGATCGACTTCGCGGCGTCCAACCTCCACGTGGTGGGGTACAGCACGCCCGTGTCCACCGCGCTCACGCTGGCCGAGCTGAAGGAACGCGTGCACACGCTGCCCGAGCGCCCGGAGTGGGTTCCGTACCGCACCTCCTATTACAAGGAGACCTGGGGCTTCTGCGCGAGCCACGCGCTCGTCGAGTCGCTCGCCGAGGGCGACTACGAGGTGGTGATCGACTCCACGCTCGCGCCGGGATCGCTCACCTACGGCGAGTGCCTCATCCCGGGCGAGACCCCCGACGAGGTGCTGATCTCGTGCCACGTGTGCCACCCGTCGCTGGCGAACGACGGCCTGTCGCAGATCGGGGTGGCCACCGAGCTCGCCAAGCGGCTCCTGGGCATGCGGCTGCGCTACTCCTACCGCTTCCTCTTCGTGCCGGGCACGATCGGCCCGATCACCTGGCTCGCCCTGAACGAGGAGCGCGCGAGCCGGATCAGGCACGGCCTCGTGCTCTCGTGCGTGGGCGACGCCGGGCATCCCACCTACAAGCGCAGCCGCCGCGGAGACGCCGAGGTGGACCGCGCCGCCGCTCACGTGCTGTCGCGGGGCGGGTGCGCGCACCGCATCGTCGACTTCTCGCCGTGGGGCTACGACGAGCGCCAGTACTGCTCGCCCGGCTTCAACCTGCCGGTGGGCTGCCTGATGCGGACGCCCAACGGCGAGTTCCCCGAGTACCACACGTCCGCGGACAACCTCGAGTTCGTGCGCCCCGAGTATCTTGCCGACTCGTTCGCCAGCTGCCTCGAGATCGTGACCGTGCTCGAGGGCAACCGGCGCTACCTGAACCAGAATCCGAAGTGCGAGCCGCAGCTTGGCAAGCGGGGCATCTACAGCGGCCTGGCGGCGGGCTCCGAGGGAAAGGAGGTCGAGCTTGCGATGTTGTGGGTGCTGAACTTCTCTGATGGCGAGCACGACCTGCTCGACATCGCTGATCGCTCGCGCATGCCGTTTGGGGTGGTGAGGCAGGCTGCCGACCTGCTGGTCGAGCACGACCTCCTGAGGGAGCAGGCGCCATGAGCGGAAGGCTCGTGGGAGTGCTCCCTGCGGCTGGCTATGCGCAACGCCTGCAGCCCCTTCCCTGCTCGAAGGAGCTGCTCTCGATCGCCGGGCGGCCCGTGATCGAATACCTCGTGGAGCGCGTGCAGGCGGTGGACCCGGACGAGCTGCGGATCGTCACGCGGCCCGAGAAGGAGGACGTGATCGCCTACGCGGAGGAAGCGGGCGCGACGGTGATCCTCGGCTATCCGGAGAACATCAACGAGTCGATCGCCACGGGGCTCGCGGGGCTCGACCCCGACGACGTGGTGCTCACCGGCTTTCCGGATTCGCTCTGGGAGCCGCTCGACGGCTTCAGGCCGCTGGTGGACGCCGTGGAGGAGGGACATGAGGTGGCGCTCGGTCTCTTCGAGGCGCCCGGGCTTGTGGGCTCCGACTTCCTGAGCTTCGACGAGGACGGCGAGATCACGGGCTTTCACATCAAGCCGTCGGAGCCGCCGTCGGACTGGATGTGGGGCTGCGCCGCGGCGCG
>DATEPK010000144.1:0-6807 GCA_035273245.1 Thermoleophilaceae bacterium | reverse complement strand
GTCGGGCACGGGAGGATGGGCGTGGCACGCGCCCCTACTGTCGGCTTAACCAACGCCGCAGGGTCCGAAACATCCCCGTACATCTCTTTTAAAAGAGCGCCGGCTGGGACAGCGGAGCTGGCGCCGCTTTCGGCTCTTTCGGCGGGGATGCAAGATCGCGGTCGCGGATGTAGCGGCGCGGGCTGGACGCCCGCCCCGGAGGAGTGGCCAGATCCTGCAGTCGCTGGCGCTCGGCCGAAGACATGTACGCGCCGCGGCGGTACAGCTGCTCGTAGCGCGGAACGAGGTCCGGCCGGTGTGCGCGCAGCCACTCGAAGAAGATGTCGCGCACCTCGCCACGCAGGTGGAGCGCGATGCCGCCGACGCTCACGGCGCCCGCCTCAGTGGCGATCTCGAGGATCTTCTCGACCTGCTCGGGAGCGTCGTTGATCCCGGGCATGAGCGGGGCGATCAGGATGCCGGTGGGGATCCCCGCGCGGTTGAGCTCCGCCACCGCCTCGAGCCGCGCGCGCGGGTTGGGGGTGTGCGGCTCGGTGGCGCGCCAAGCCTTCTCGTCGAGAGTGGGGACGGAGAAGTTGGCACTGATCGGCGCCACCTCCGCTATCTCCTTGAGCAGCGGCAGGTCGCGCAGGAGCAGCGGCGACTTCGTCAGCACGGAACAGGGATTGCGGAAGTCCCGGAACGCCTCCCAGATCCCGGGCATCAGCTTGTAGCGCCCCTCGACCCACTGATACGGGTCCGTATTGGTGCCGAGCGCGACGTGCTCACCCTTCCATGACGGCTTGGCGAGCTCCTTGCGCAGGACCTCCGGCACGTTCACCTTGACGACTATTTCGCGCTCGAAATCACGGCCGGCGTTGAGGCCCAGATAGGTGTGAGTGGGCCTAGCGAAGCAGTAGGCACAGGCATGACTGCATCCACGGTAGGGATTGATCGTCCAGCGGAATGGCATGCGTGATGCCGTCGGCACGTGGTTGAGCGCGGACTTCGCGCGGACCTCATAGAAACGGATGTCGAGGGCCTCGGGTGCGTCAAATCGGCGCACGACGGCCGGATCGCGGTAGCCCGGCAGGCGGTGCTCGTCCTCGTTCTCGATCCGTAGGTTGTCCCAGCGCACGAACATATGTTCGCACAGTCCCAGGACGGAGAGAAGCACCCGGTCACACGGTCCGCTCAAGTTCGTTCTACTAGATGCATGGACGGAGACCCTCGCGACGACCGCGAGCTCTTGGCCGCCACCGCGCGTGAGCCCGCGGCGTTCGGGGTCTTCTACCGGCGCAACGTCCCGCTGATCGTGGCCTACTTCGCCGACCGCACACAGGACCCCGAGCTCGCCGCCGACCTCACCGCCGAGACGTTCGCCGCGGCGCTGCACGCGAGCCGGCGGTACAGGCCCGGACCGGAGCCCGCGGCCGCATGGCTGTTCGCAATCGCGCGCAGCAAGCTCGTGGACAGCTACCGCCGCGGCCAGGTGGAGGAGCGCTCGCGCAGGAAGCTCGCCATGCAGCCGCTGAGGCTCGACGACTCCGAGATAGAGCGCGTGGAGGAGCTCGCCGACGCCGGCCGCGAGCAGCTCACCAGGCTGCTGGCCGAGCTTCCGCAGGAGCAGCGTGAAGCGATCGAGGCCCGCGTGATCGATGAGCGCGACTACGCGGACATCGCGCAGGAGCTGCGCTGCTCCGAGCAGGTTGCGCGCAAGCGCGTGAGCCGCGGCCTCGCACACATCCGCGCACGACTGGAGGAGAACAACTCGTGAGCGGCTTCTTCGAGCGCTTGCAGGACGAGCTCGTCACAGCCGCCGAGCGTCGAGCCCAGCGCCGCCGGCTGCCGCGCATCCACTGGACGAGAAGAACGGCGCTCGTGCTCGTGCCGCTCGCGGCGATCCTGATCGGCGTGCCGGCGTTCGCCGCCGTGACGGGCGCGATCCACGTGGGCGGCAGCTCGCACATCGTGAACTTGAACCCCAAACCATGCGTGAGCCTCAGCCCGCTGCGGGCACGAACCACAACCACACCGCCGCCCGCGGACCTCGTCTCGCAGCTCGGTGTCCTGCGGCGGCCGAAAGACCGCGGCGACACCACTGAGAACTCGCTCGCGATGCTGCCTTTCGCGTCGGGGATCAATCTGAACTACGTCCGCGTCCGGCACCAGGGGCCGGTGAAGCTCACGGTGTTCACCGCGCAGGACATTCACGCCCTGCCTGAGGTCCCAAAGGGCTGCGCCAAACCTCCGGCATTACGCAAGCGGCCCGCCGAGCCCGGAGTTTGCCTCGTCTATCGGTACTCGTTCGGCGCCACCGGTCAGTGTCACACCGCGGCAGAGCTACGGCGCGGAAACCAGCCCAACGCACTCACCAGCGGACGGCGCCATCCCGCGGTGGTTGCGGACGTCGTGCCTGATGGCGTGAACGAGGTTGTGCTCCGATTCCGCGAGCACGATCACGCCAGGACCGTTCGCATTCCGGTGGTGGAGAACACCTACGTCGCGCTCGTGCGCGGGGTGCGCTTTGCCAGGAGGCCGGAGGTGACGTGGGTCGGGCCCACGGGTGCCCGCGTGGTCGACACAGGCGGCTCGAGACGAACGCCGCGCCAGACCCGCCTGATCATCCGCAGCCGAGCGAGAGACCGCGCGGCCGGCCCAAGGCCCACGGTGTTCCCCACGGCCGGCGGAGCGAGAAGGCTGTTCACCCTACGCTTCCGTCCGCGGCGCCCGACTCGCCTGACGGTCTACACGGTGAGGCTCGTGGGCCAGAGCACCCGGGACTGCCGGCAGCGGGGCAGGCGCGACGTCGGCGTGTTCATCCCTGGGCGCCATGGCGCCGGCAAGGGGCTGGTCGAGGCCTTGCTGGACCCACCGCTCATGGGAGGCGGCAGTGACTGGTGCGCGGGCACCTACCACGGGACGATCAGCGTCTGGCCGCACGGGCTCAGGCAAGACCGCACGCACCACCTCTACGGCCGCTTCTCCTTCCGCGTGCGCTAGCCGCCGCGCTCCTCGCCCCAGGCCGTCACCGTCAAAGACCGCGGCCCGCCCGAGTCGCGGTGCTCGCACAGATAGATCCCCTGCCATGTGCCGAGCGCAAAGCGCCCGTCGCGCACCGGCACCGTCACCGACGACCCGAGCAGGGCCGCCTTGATGTGCGCCGGCATGTCGTCGTCGCCCTCGAGCGTGTGGGTGAAGTAGGAGGCGCCGTCGGGGACCGCACGCGTGAACCACGTCTCGAAGTCGCGCCGCACGTCCGGGCTCGCGTTCTCGTTCAGCGTCAGAGACGCGGAGGTGTGCCGGATGAACACGTGCGCCACGCCCACAGCAAATGAATCAAGCCCCGGCAGCGCCTGCTCAACCTCGCGCGTGACGAGGTGAAACCCGCGCGGATACTCGCGCAGCCGGATGTCCTCCTGAATCCAGATCACGCCACGAAAGCTAAAGCCTCCGCCGCAGCCTTCCGATCCAGAAGGCGATGCCCTCCAAGCTGATCAGCGCCGCCATCGCCGCCATCGCGCTCACCGTCACGGCCGCGCCGGCAAGCGCGCACACCCTCGCCAACTGGGACAAGAAGCAGCAGTCGCAGGTGGTGAAGGCCGGCCTCATGCAGAAGCTGCCCGGCGGCTTCCACGGCGAGCAGCCGCTCACGAGCGGCGAGCTCACCCAGGCATTCACCGCCCTCAGCGCGCGTACCGGCACGCCCGCGGTGAACGTCTCGTCCGCGCCGATCAGCGTCACTCGCTTCGACGCCCTGATGGTCGACCAGCTGGGCCTGAACGACGCCGCGACCACCTTCCAGAGCCAGGCCGCGGACGCGGGCCTGCAGCCGCCTTCCTACTTCGGCACGGAGGTCGTGGCCCGGCTGCTCTCTCTCCGTTACAACCACCTCACCCCGGACGACAAGCTCGAGCTCTACCCCTGGGACGGCATCACACGCGCCGAGGCCGCCTGGTCGCTCGCGCAGACGCTCAGCATGGGCGACTGGGAGGCGCAGAACGTGCGCGACATCGCCACCCGCTTCCAGCTCCCGCACTACACCGCCAAGCAGCTCGCGCCGCTGCGGGTGGCGGTGTCGAAGATCGGCATGCCGTACGTGTGGGGCGGCGAGACCGACGGGCCGTCGCCGGGCCAGGTGCACGGCGGCTACGACTGCAGCGGCTTCGCCTGGCGCGTCTACAAGCTGTCCGGGAACCCGGCGGGCAACAAGATCCTCGGCCGCACCGCCGCGCAGCAGGCGGGCGAGATCCCGAAGTCAAAGCGCATTCACCTGAACCGGGTGCAGCCTGGCGATCTGCTCTTCTTCGGCTCGGCCAAGTTCCACTCGCGGGCGACCGAGTCGAACGTGATCCACGAGGGCATCGCCCTCAGCAAGGACTTCGCGATCCACTCGTCCGACCAGGGCGTGTACGTGCTGCCGCTGTACGAGGGCTGGCTGCACGATCAGTTCACCTGGGCGCGGCGCGTCCTGTAAACAGGGGCCTCAGGCCTCAACAAGTTGGGCCCATCACCCGATTAAACGGGTGGTATGTCTGCGGCCCTCCGCGAGATGGATGCGCCCGCGCCCTTGGTGGCGCCGCTTCCGCCTGCAGTCGCATGGGAGAACGAGCCGCAGGAGACGAGCGGGATGACGTCCCGCCTCATCCTCGCGTATGTCGAGCAGCGCGGTGGCCGTGCGGCGCTCGAGCGCGTGCTGGAACTGTGTGGCCTCGAGGACGCTGAGGACGACCTTCGCGACGAGGGCCACTGGTTCTCCTTCGCCACGAAGATCAGGCTGTTCGCCGCCGCCGCCGAGGTGCTCGACGACCCGCACGTGGTCCGGCACATGGGCGAGCAGGCGATCGACCTCAACGTGGGGGAGGCGCTCAAGCTCACGCTGCGGGCGCTCGGCTCACCGCGTCTCGTCTACGAGAACATCATCCGGGCGAACGGGAAGTTCACCCGCACGGCGCGGATGGATCTGCTCGAGTCGGACAGCTCGCACGCGCGCATCGCGTACGTGGACGTGACCGGCACGCCCCATCACCCGCTCGACTGCCAGTACAACCAGGGCATGCTCTCGTGCGTGCCCGTGCTGTTCGGGCTGCCGCTCGCGCGCGTGAGCCATCCCTCCTGCAGGGGCGATGGGGAGGACGCGTGCGTCTATGACGTCACGTGGGAGTCCGGCGGGTCGTACCTGCGCTTTGCGCTCGGCTCGGTTCTTGCCGGCGGCGCGCTGCTCAGCGCCGCTGGAATCTTCGACGCCTCGTTGCTGCCCGAGGCCGCTGTGGCCGCGGCGGGCCTCGTGGCCGTGGCCGGCCGCCGGGTGTTCGACGTGCGCCGCCGCTCCTGGCGCCAGCTCGAGGCGCAGGTGCGCGACCAGGCGCTCGTCACTCAGCGGCTGAACGCGTCGCTTCAGGACATCGTGTCCGAGCTGCGGCTCGAGGACGTGCTCGCGAAGGTCACGGCCAACGCCGAGTCCACGCTTACCGGCAAGCAGTTCGCCCTGCTCGTGGACGACGGCGAGGGGCTGCGCTGCCAGGCGGCCTCGTGCCTTCAGGCCGACTCAGTGCTGGCGGTCGAGCAGTGGGCGGCGACGGCGCGGCGGGTCCACGAGTCGCCGCTCGTGCTCGAGGACCTCGCGAACGTGCCGGAGCTCGACTCGCTCGTGGACGCAAACCACCAGCCGCTTCGCTCCCTCTGCTCGGCGCCGCTGACCTATCGCGGCGAATCGCTCGGCCTGCTGCTCGCCCTCGCATCGAACGCCCGCGTGTTCCTTCCGCGCGATGTGGAGGTGCTCCAGTCCTTCGCCACCCAGGCGGCGATCGCGCTCACCAACGCGCGGCTTTACGAGGCGCAGCAGGACCTCGCATCGCGCGACCCGCTCACCGGATTGCGCAATCACCGCGAGTTCCACGAGGGTGTGGCGCGCGAGCTGGAGCGCTGCCGGCGCTACGGCGGGCGCGTGAGCGTCGCGCTGTTCGACCTCGACGGCTTCAAGTCGGTGAACGACGTCTCTGGCCACGCTGAGGGCGACCGCGTGCTGCGCCGCACCGCCGAGGTGCTCACGAGCAGCTGCCGATCGTCCGACACGGCGTTCCGCATCGGTGGCGACGAGTTCGCACTTCTGCTGCCGGAGACCGGAGCGGTGGACGCGTCGACCGTGGCCGGCCGCGCCGCCGAGCAGCTCGGCAGCTCCTTCGGCGTGGCCGTCTGGCCCGACGACGGCCCGAGCAAGGACGGCCTTCTCGCCCGCGCGGACGAGAACCTCTACGCAATGAAGCGCGCCCGCCCCGAGCAGCGCGCCGCGGCGTCGGCGCCCGCTCAGCTCCGCGAGCACGTCGACGAGCGGCAGCGCCTGACGGTCGCCAACCGCCTGTCCGCCCGCATCTCCTCGCTGCTCGACCCTGACGAGATCACGCGTGTGACCGTGGAGGAGATGTGGCGCACGTTCGGCTGCTACCTCGCCGTGATCCTGCGCATCGACTCTGACGGCAAGCTGCGGCCAGTCGCGGGCGCTGGCGATCTCGTCCACGAGATGAGCGACTTCGACCGCTGGGAGCAGTCGCTGCACGAAGGCATCAACGGGCGTGTGGCGCGCACGGGCGAGCCGGCCCTCGTAGTGGATACACGCCGTGACCCGGATTTCATCGGCGCCGATGTCCAGAATCACGGCGGCTCGGAGCTGAGCGTGCCGATCAGGGTGGCGGGCGAGATCTGGGGAGTGCTCAACCTCGACGCGCGGGAGAGGGGCGCCTTCGACGAGGCCGACCTGCTCCTGGTGGACACGCTGGCCGCGCATGTGGGCGGAGCGCTCGACCGCGGCCGCATGTTCGCCGAGCTCGA